>JBDTOB010000051.1:0-11240 GCA_039933435.1 Acidobacteriota bacterium
GGGTTGCGGTCGACCAGCGGGAACCACGAGCTCTGCACCTGGACCATGATGCGGTGGCCCTTGCGGAAGGCGTGGTAGATGTCCGGCAGATGGTAGGTGATCGCCGCGGGCTGTCCCGGCACGAACGGCTCCGGCCGCTCGAAGCTGTTGCGGTACTTGCCCCGGAAGGGTTCTCCGCGCACCAGCTGCTGATAGCCTCCCATCTTCACGGCGTTGGCGCGGAGCGGCTCGCCGGCTGGGGCCGGCGGCGTCGGATAGTCGTTGGGATAGACGTCGATGAGCTTGGTGACGAAGTCCGAGTCGGTGCCGCTCGTGGCGACGTGGAGCGTCACCTTCACCGGTCCGGCCACGACCATGTCGCTCTCGAGCGGCGGCGTCTGGTAGACGAGGACGTCGGTCCGCTGCGCGGCGAAGCGCTGATCCTCGGTCATGTAGTCCCGGGTCATGCCCGCGGCGATGTAGCCGACGTAGGGGACGGGACGGCTCGGATCGCTGACGTATTCGTCAAAGGCCTCCGGCCCCGCCGGCGCGGTGGTCGATAACCGTCCGGCGGCGTCGAAGTAGAGCGTCGAGGGGGTGAGGTTCGCGGGAGGCCAGGCCTCGAGGCGGCGGAACTCGTTGACGCCGGTCAGGAACATCCAGGCCTCCGGGAGCGCCGCCGGCGCGTCCTTCAAGTAGTGCGCGAAGAAGGGAAACTGGATGTGCTCGCGGAAGAACTCCCCGGTCTTGACGCCGAAGTTGAGGTTGCCGAGCGTCAGGCCCGTGCCGCGGCCCCAGCCGCCATGCGACCACGGCCCCATGACCAGCAGGTTCGGCGTCTTGCGGTTCTTGTCCTCGATCGCACGGTAAATCCGCAGCGGGCCCATCGGGTCCTCGGCGTCGAACCAGCCGCCGACGTTCAGCACCGCGCAGCTCACCCCGTCCATGAACTTCCAGAGCGAGCGCTGCTTCCAGAAGTCGTCGTAGGCCGGGTGGTCGACGATTTCCTGCCAGTAGTCCGCCCGGCCGCCGAACAGGTCGGCGTTCATCCGGGCGAGCGGCACGGGGGTATGCAGGAAGAAGTCGTACATGTCCGCGGTGCCGGGGTCGAAGCGGAGCGCCGGCTTGGGGGCCTCGGGGGTCGGCCCCCTCGGCACGAAGCCCGAGTAAAACCCGAAATTGGCGCCCAGCATGAACGCCCCGTTGTGATACACGTCGTCGCCCATGTAGTAGTCGGCCGTGGGCGCCTGGGGCGAAGCCGCCTTGAGGGCGGGATGGGAGTTGATGATGCTGGCCGCCACGTGGAAGCCCGGCTGCGACACGCCGACCATGCCGACCCGGCCGTTGTGGCGGGGCACGTGCGCGAGCAGCCACTCGATGGTGTCGTAGGTGTCGGTGCTGTCGTCCACCTCTTTCGGCCCCTTGCCAGGTGAAAAGGGCCTGACCTGCTGGAACGTGCCTTCCGACATGTAGCGCCCGCGCGCGTCCTGATACACGAAGATGAAGCCGTCCTTCTGGAACTCTTCGGACGGCCCCAGCGAGTCCCGGTAGTTGTCGACGCCGTAGGGCGCGACGCTGTACGGGGTGCGGGTGATCAGGATGGGATACGTCCGGGCAGCGTCCTTGGGCGAGTAGATCGAGGTGAAGAGGCGGATGCCGTCCCGCATCGGGACCATGTCTTCGTACTTGGTGTAGGCGGCCCGCACCTGATCGAGGCCTGACGGCGCCGAGGTCTGCGGCGGGGGAGGGGCTTGCGCGAGGGCCCCCTCCCCCGCCACGAACGCCGACAGGACGAGAACCGGGAACAGCCTGGTGCGGCCCATGCGCAGGAGACGTCTCATGCGGGAAATTATGCCCCTGCGGGGCCCCTGGCGGAAATGCGGCCTCCCGTTTCGATCAGTGCTTGCGGACCTCGGTGAGCATCACCGGCTGGTCGGCGTAGTTTTCGATCACCAGCACGTTGTCGTTGAGGGTGAGCTTGGTGGCAATCGCGAGCTTGCCTTCACCCTGGCCGTCCTTGCCGATGCGCAGCTCAATCAGGGTGAACGGATAGTCCAGCGTACGCGGGCTGTTCCGAGCTTCGAAGAAGCCGATGGGGCGATCCGTCGCCAGGATGATGCGGCGTCCACCGTCTTCGCCCGGCAGTTCGCGCGCGTAGCGAAGGTCGTACGAGAGCGTCCCGGGCGCCTGGATGGTGCCAACCGGCTTCTCCGACTGCAGCGCCTTCAAGAGGGCATCAGGGCCCTTGTCGCGGAAGGCGGCGACCAGCTGGTCGCGGGCTGCGTCCGAGGTGTAGCGGTTGATGGTGATTTCGAGCTGCGAGGCCCCGGTCCTGCCGACATTCGACACGTTGACCGCGGTCGCGGTGAACTCTTCCTTCTGGGTGTTGGACGCCGTCTGTGCGGCGGCCGGAGACGGCAGGGCCAGCACGGCGGCTGCCAGCAGAGCGGCAGCAAACTCCGTGAACCGGCGTTTGATGGTCATGGTGAATCCTCCTTACTAATAAGCCTGCTGTCCTTTCTACAATTGCGATGCCATCGCATACGGCTGACCTGTGTTTGCAATCGATACAGCCCGACAGAAAAATTTGCGAAACGGTAAGAGTTACGTGTTCTCTTTATCCACCGTGTAAAAATGCGGGCCGCATGAGGTCCTGAAAAAGATCGAAAGGTCTCAGTTCCCCCGACTTTCTCAGTCGAGCTGTCGTGCCAGAGTCCGTTCAAGAGGGCAGGTACGTTGCTCCTCTCTCACCGGAAGCGCTGCGAACGCTTCGGCAGGTGAGGAGCAAGAGTAATGCAGGTATGTCGGCCATTTCGCTGGATCCGGATTGTTCTGACCGCTGGGGTTTTATCGATACTGAACGTCGGGCTGGGCCTCGCACAATCGAGCGTTCCCTCACCATGGACCGGGCGCGATATCGGCAGCCCCGCGGTGGCCGGCTCGAGCTCGCTCAACCAGGGCCAGTTCACCGTGATCGCGGGCGGCGCCGACATCTGGGGGCAATCCGACCAGTTCCATTTCGTCTATCAGCAGGTCTCCGGCGACGTCGACGTCATCGCGCGCGTTGACTCCGTCACCCAGGTTCACAGCTGGTCGAAGATGGGCGTGATGATTCGCAGCTCACTCGCCGCGAACGCGGCACACGGATACGCGCTGGTGTCGGCCGGAAAGGGCACGGCGTTCCAGAATCGGGCATCGGTGGGCGCCCGCAGCAACAACACCTACGGCCCGGCCGCCAAGGCGCCGTACTGGGTTCGCCTGGTTCGCGTCGGCACCAAGGTCACCGCGTATGCCTCTGCCGACGGCAACACCTGGACGACGATCAACAGCGCGACGATCGCGCTAGGCACGGTGGCTTACGTCGGCTTGGCGACGACCAGTCACAACGCCTCGGCCGCGACCACGGCGAAGGCGTCGGCGGTGGCGGTGCAGCCGTTGTCGCTGCCGTCCCCGCAGAAGGCGACGGACATTGGTAATCCTGCCGTCGCCGGGTCTGTGGCTTACAGCCAGGGCGTCTATCAGCAGCGCGCCGGCGGCACCGACATCTGGGGCACCTCGGATCAATTCCACTTCATCTATCAGCCCGTGAACGGCGACGTCGAGGTCATCGCCCGGGTGCGGGCGCTTGGCGCCACGGACGGCTGGGCCAAGTCCGGCGTGATGATCCGCGAGACGCTCTCGGCGAACGCCCGGCATGCCAGCGCATTTGCAACCGCGTGGCAAGGCTACGCGTTCCAGCGGCGCGTCGATCCGGGCAATTATTCGGATCACACCGCCGGGCCCGCGGCGTCGACTCCCGGATGGGTCCGGCTGGTCCGCACCGGATCCCAGATCGACGCCTACCAGTCCGTTGACGGCGTGAAGTGGACGGCGATGGGGTCGGACGCCATTCCGATGGCGGCCACCGTCTACGTCGGCATCGCCACCACCAGCCACAACGCGACCACCCCGACGGACGCAATGGTGGACAATCTCTCGATCAAGGCGGCGTCGGGGCCGGGCAACCAGCTGCCGCAGGTCTCGATCACGGCGCCCGCGAACGGCGCCAACGCCACGGCAGGAGGCGACATCACGGTCAGCGCCTCGGCCAGCGACGCCGATGGGACGGTGGCCAGGGTCGACTTCTTCGCCGGCTCGACTCCCCTCGGGTCGGTCATCAGCCAGCCGTACACCGTGACCTGGTCGGCCGTACCGGCCGGCACCTATACCCTGACGGCGGTCGCGGTGGACAATGCCGGCGGCAGCACCACTTCCGCGCCGGTGACCGTCCAGGTGACCGCTTCGGCCAACAAGCCGCCGACGGTAACGTTGACGGCGCCGGCAGCCGGCAAGACCTACACCGCTCCGGCTTCGGTTGCAATCACCGCGACAGCGGCGGATAGCGACGGCACGGTCGCCCGGGTCGAGTTCTACAACGGCACGACCCTGCTCAACAGCGACACGTCGGCGCCGTACTCCTTCACCTGGTCGTCGGTTCCGACCGGGACCTATGCCATCAAGGCGGTGGCCTTCGACAACGCCGGCGCCAGCGCCAGCTCGGCGACGGTGACGATCACGGTCGGGACGGCGGCCAATAAGCCGCCGACGGTGACGTTGACGGCGCCGGCTGCCGGCGCGACCTACACCGCCCCGGCGTCGGTGGCGATCACCGCGACAGCGGCGGATAGCGACGGCACGGTCGCCCGGGTCGAGTTCTACAGCGGCACGACCCTGCTCAACAGCGACACCACGGCGCCGTACGCGTTCACGTGGTCGTCGGTGCCGACCGGGACCTACGCGATCAAGGCGGTGGCCTACGACAACAGCGGCGCGAGCGTCAGCTCGGCCACGCGCACGATCACCGTCGGGGCAGCCCCCGTGGGGCCGCCGACCGGCATCGTCTTTCAGGCGTCGCCCGACCATGCGACGCTGGTGACCAGCTATGAGCTGCGGGTGTTTGCCAGTGGCGCCAACCCGGCGACGGCAACGCCGGTCGCCACCTCGAACCTGGCCAAGCCGACGCCGGCAGCCAACGGCGACATTACCGTCGATCGCTCCGCGTTCTTCAGCGGCCTGGCGGCCGGTAACTATCTCGCGGCCGTCCGGGCGAGCGGCTCGGGAGGCATGTCCGCCAACGCGACCATCGCGTTCACCCGCTAGGCCGCTCGCACTCCTCACGTGTGTCGACACTGCCGGCCGGTCTGCCGGCAGTGCCGACGCGCTCCGTCAGTCATCGCCGCAAGGCCGCAGGGCCCCCCGCTTCCCCGCCGCCAATCAACCGTCCGAGCGCCGTGTCGGTGCAGAAATAGACCGCGCCGTCGGGGCCGATCGCCACCATCCGGATCGGACCGACACGCCCTTCCAGCAGCCGCTCGCTGTCGGTGACGCGCGACGGCTCCGCGTCCGCAACGCGAAGCCGTAGGAGGTAGCCCTCGGCCGACGCGACGAGAGCGTCCCCCTGCATGGCCGGAAAGAGATTCCCGCGGTAGAACACCAACGACGTCATCCCTGCGGGGAGGTCCAGCCGGCCTCGGAGGATGGCCCGGACGGGCGGTGAGGACAGCGCGAGCGCGCTCAGGCGCCCGCGTTCCCCGGCCTCGTCACCGATCCACAGCAGCGCGGATCGCGGATCCCACGCCATGCCGCGCACGCCAGCGAGGCCGGTGGCGAGCGCGGTCGTCGCTCCGGCCTGGTCCCGCGGCCGGGTGCCGTCGGCGTTCAGGCGGAGCAGGCGCCCGGGCGACTCCGCCGCGCTCATCAGGAGATAAATCCTGCCGTCGGGACCGAAGCGAACGGTCGCCGACAGGCCCGAGCCGGCGACCGCGGACTCGTAGAGGATGGCGCGCTCGGCGAGACGCCCGGCGGCTTCGCGGTATCGTGCGAGCTGAATCTCCGAGCCGGAAGCCGTTTCCGCGGCTCGCGCGACGTAGATGAAGCGGCTGCGTTCGAACGCCGGGTCGATGGCCATCGACAGGGACGCATACTCCAGGCCGCCGTCGTCGTCATCGCCCGGCGTCAGGGCGTCCCGTTCCAGAAGCTCCCCGTCCACGAGAATGCGGATGCGCCCGCTGCGTTCCGCGATGAAGAGCCTGCCATCGGGAACGAACGCGCCGTCTGCCGGCCGATCCAGTCCGTCACTCAGCCTGTCGATCTGAAGACGCACGCCGTCGCGGGTCGAGTCGACCGGGCCGCTTCGCCATTCCCCGTCCACCGAGGGCGTGCTGACGGCGGCCACGACGACCCGCAGGGGCGGCGACCGCGGGCTTTCGACGGCCTCCCCCCCGGACGTCCGGAAGCTCGCCACTTCGAGGGTGTGAGGCCCGTTGACCATCGGCGGCAGCCTGCCGGTGCAGGCAAACTCCTCCGAACCGGTCACGGGCGTGCAGGCCGCGTCCGCGATCTCGTGACGGGCGCCGTCCACATACAGGGCGAAACCAAGCGTGGCGATTTCATCGGCGTCCCGGGCCTGCTGGTCCCATCCAATGCGTTCGAGTCCGGAGATGGTCTGGCCGGCTCCAGGCGCCGGGCTGTCTGCCGGCGGGGGAGGCGTCGATCCGCAGCCCAGGGAAAGGATGGCGACGAACGTCAGGAGGCGTCGCATGGCTGCGAACATACCCGATTGCCGACAGCTTCGCCACCGCCCGGACCGCCGCCCCGGGCCGCTGGTCCAGCCGAGTCCGTCAAAAATTGATGGTGACGGTAACGGTGTCGGCGAACGAGCCGGCGCTGACGTCCTGCTGCGGAGGCACGCGGCCGTAGACGGTGACGTTGATGGTGGTCGACAACTGGAAGATGCTGACGGTTGACGAATAGACGCTCGTTCCGGCGGCGCCGTCGCCCCAGATGACCGAGCGTCCGCCGTCCAGATAGAAGTTGTAGTTGAGCCGTTCCGCGCCCTTGACCATCTTGCGGGGGGCGAAGCTGCCCGACGATCCTGGCGAGAGCGTGATCTGCACGCTCACGGGGAGGACGCACCGATAGCCGACGGGCCCGGTGGAATCGGTCGCGGCCGCATTGAAGACGTTATAGGAACCGAAATTGACCCCCGTGGCGCTCACCGTACACTGCGCCGCGGCGGCCGCCGGCCAGCCGAGAGCCGCGAGCACAACGAGAATGGCCAGCCGCCTCACGGCGTCGCTCCGGTGATCGTGCAGCGCAGCGTGCCCAGGTCCACCTGCGGCGTCGTGCTCGATGCCGCGGTCAGCGTGAACTCGCAGCGCCGGCCGTTCGCGGTGATCACCGCGTGGTGCGCCCCTGCCGGAACGTTCTCCAGGTAGAACTCGCCGGCGCGGCCGATCGGCGAGGTCAGGCGCGCCGGCTCCGCCTCCACCGTCAGTACACCGAAAGCCGGCACGATGATCCCGTCGCGGGTCATCAGCTCGAGCGACCCGGTCGTGGCGGTGAGCCGCCGCACCGGGAACACCACCACCGCGGCGCCGCGGTTGGCCGGCACGACCGTCCGGTCCGCACTGTCGATGGCGCTGTCCAGCGGCACGTCGCCGTCGGCGATCGTCAGCGCATTGACCGAGTAGGACTGCAGGTTGGGCACCAGCAGATCCCCGTGTCGATTGGTGCGGCCGATTTCCTGATGGCTGGCGAACACTCGCACGCCGGGTGTATCCGGCACCCGCACCAGCGCGTACGAGTCCTGGATGCTGCGGGTCGCGTAGACGCGGCCGCCGACCGCGACGAGCGCACCGGACGCGGCCACCGACGCGCCGCTGCCGCTCCCGGCCGCCCCGACGCTCGCCTCGTAGCGGCCGTACGGATTCTGATACTCGAACAAACCCGACGTCTGGCGCGCGGCGCCGTCGCGCCAGCCGGCGCGGTAGCCGTAGCCGGTGCCGGTGGGGGCGGAGCGCGACACTTCGGCCGAGGTCACGGCGGGACCGGGGCCGCTGACGTCGCGCGAGACGTGCAGGCCGGTGCCGCCGCCGAACGTCCGGGTGAGGCCCACCACCAGGTCGATGCCGCCGTTGACGCCGCCGCGCCGGGCAAGGGTGCCGAAGACATCCGCCGATCCGGGCGTACGTGACGAGACAGTGATCGACGACCGCGTCCCGCCAAAGAGATCGTTTTCCGTCGACTGGACGTGCCGCACCGAGACGCTGGCCGTGGTGCCCACCCGCACGCTGCCGGCGACATCCGCCTCCCGGATCGCCGGCCGGAAGTCATACCGCGACCCCAGTGTCTCGTAGCGGCGGCCGGTGGCGCGGAACACCGTCCCGAGCGTCAGGCGGCGGCCCAGATAGCGATAGCCGATGACGCCGGCGGTGCCGACCCGGGCGTCCGCCGTCCGGCTGACCGCGCCGCCGAGCTCGACTTCGCCGAAGCCGAACCGCCAGTTGAGCGACGGTCCCCCGCTCAACAGTCCCGAGGCTCCTTCCCCCCGGAACCCGGCGGTGAAGTTGTCGGTGACGCCGACGCGGTGGCGCATCAGCGCCACCAGCCGCGTGTAGCGCCAGTTCTCCTCCCCTGGCCGTTCGCGCTCGAAGCCGGTGCCGTAGACGTAATCCTGCAGCCCCTTCGACAGCAGCGAGGTGCTCACGTAGTACGGCGTCCCGAACTCCTGCGTCCTGCCGAACACGTCGCGAACCACGACCCGGGTGACGCCACGGCCCGCCGCCACCGGCAGCGACTTGACCTCGAACTGCCCGGGTGGAAGCTCGCGCCGCTGCACCAGCTGCCCGTTGGCATAGACCTCCACGGTCGCGGGCGCGGCGACGGCGCCGGCGACGTTGAGCGTGGGGTAGCGCAGGAACGAGGGATCGATGCCGTACTCGCGCGCCAGCACGACGCCGCCCATCATCACGGCGCCGCCCAGCTCGCCCGCTGACACGATTCGGTCGCCCAGCGTCCACCGGTTCAGATGGCGGGCGTCATCGAACACCGCCTGTGACAGACCGCGAATCACCCGGCCCGACGACACCGTGTAGAGGGTGCTGCTGACGAGTGCTCCCGAGGCGCTGAAGGCGGTCTCGGCGAAGAGTCGCGGTGCGCCGCGGTCCCGCCAGTTCGCCGCGTAATTGACGAACGCCCCCTTCGCACGCGAGGCGGTGCGGCTGGCGGCCGGCGTCCGCGCCGGCGGCGCGACGATGGTCTTGCCGAGCAGTTTGGGCGCGACCGTCATCCGCAGCTCGAGCTGCGCGGCATCGACAACAAAGGAGACATCCGGCGCCAGCGTCGACAGCGACACGAACACGGTGTCGTACTCGCGGCGCCGCTGCCCGAAGATGGTCTTGATGCCGGCCCGCTTCAGCCCGGCCAGCTCGATCCAGACATCCTGGCCGGCTATCAGCACCTGGACGTCCCCGGCCGGGCTGCTGTTGACGGTGGCAGCCAGCATCGCCCGCTCCAGCGGTTCGCCGGATGCGCGCAGAACAGAGGGGTTGGCAAGGCAGGCCACCGCCGCGACGGCGCAGAGCAGCGCCTCAAACCGCCGGCGGAGGCTCGCGGCGTGCGATCGGGCAGGCTGGCGCGTCATCGCGCGTCAGCGCCCGCATTGGAGGGGAGTGGTGAGACGTTCTTCAAGCGTGTGACCAGCGACCACCACCTTTGCCTGCAGCGAGGTGAGGCCGTCGCACGACTGCGGAGGAATCTCGAAGTGATAGTTGCGCTGTCCGCCGGCGAGCAGATACCAGCCCTTCTCTTCGCGGTCGAGCATCACCGCGCCGGTGCGGCTCACCCCCTGAAGATGGATGCTCTGCGGCAGCACGTGGACGTTGCCGGTGTTCCGCAGCGCGAACGTTACGCGGCCTCCCTGCACTTCCACCTGGCTGAGCTCCATCCGGCCCGCCGGCTGCTTCGGCTGCATGAAGACCGGGATCCCGGTGCGCGTCAGCACCCGGATGCCCTCTCCTGCCGGCCGGTCGCCGGCGTCGGGCGGCAGCTCTTCGACGAAGATCCGGTACGAGGCCTCGACGTTGCCGGCGACGCCGGTGAACCCCACCCGCACGGTGCGTTGCTGACCGGCCTCGATCGTCAGCAGCGAGGGAAACGCGACGATGTCGCGGGTCGGCTCCAGGATCATTTCACCCTGTGGCGATTGATCCCAGCGGAACGCCGTCACTTGAAACCGCAGCGCCTCGGTGCTCAGGTTCTGCAGGATCACCAGCCGGCTGGTGGTCTGCGCCGAGAGCACCACCTGCGTCGGGTTCACGGCATACGTGCTCGCGAGCGCCGGCATGGCCGACGCCGCGAACACGATCGCCCCTGCGATCAGACCGCGGTACCGCGGCCGCATGCCGATGCCTTCCCTCGTCGTCACGTTAGAAATTGACCGTCGCGGTCAGCGTGTCGGCATAGCTGCCGGCCGGGGCGCTGGTCTGCCCGCCGGTGACACGGCCGTACACCGTGAACGTCTGCGCCGCGGATGACGGCGCGGTGCCGGCATCGTAGCGCTCGGTGCCGGTATTGCCCCAGACGGTGCTGCGGCCGGTCTCCTTGTAAACCTCGTAGGTCAGGTAGTCGGTGCCATTGGCCATTCGGCGCGTCGTGCCCGAGGCGTTGCTGCCGGTGTTGAGCCCGATGGTGGCGGCCGCACCCTTGGTGCACGCAATCACCACAGTGCCGGTGCCGTCGAGGTTGGCGCTCGCATGGGTGACGACTGGATCGTAGGACCCGAACGCCAGTGCCGTCGTGCTGATGGTGCAATTGCTGGTGACGGTCGCGCTGACGGCCAGCGTGGCGGTCGCGGTGGCAGCCACCGCCTTGGGCGTACTCGTCAACGCCACGACGCCGCAGGCGATCGCAAAGGACTGAACACGTCGGAAGTTCATCACGGACCTCTCTTCAGAGTGTGCGGAACGCACACGGTGATGTCCGTAATGGTGCACGGGGTGTGCCGGATGCCAATCGCTGGATTTGCGTTGCTTTTGCGCAGGCCAGCCCAATCCGGTCGGTTGACGTGAGCACACGAGTGTGCCGTTTCGAGATACCCCTTCGGGATTTGTAAATGCGATGCTGGAACCGTCGGCCTCGGTCGGTGAGCGGACAGATTAGACTTGAGCGCCTACGCGGGTGTGCGCAACGGCGGCTCGTCAGGAGGTCATCTGTGAAGCGTGTGATTGTGTCGGGGTTGATCGCCGCAACCGGGCTCGCTGCCGGCGCCTTGCCGGCCCTCCAGGCCCGCGAGGTCCGACAGGGGAACGGGGCGGAGAAGGCGCTCGTCTACGCCGACTTCGAGCGCACCGAAGGCGGCCGCCCGGTGAGCGCGCGCGGCGGCATGATCCAGATGTTCGGGTACGAAGAGAGCGGCGTGCACAAGAGCACATTCAAAGGGC
>JBDTOB010000052.1:0-11126 GCA_039933435.1 Acidobacteriota bacterium
GCGATGCCGGCGCGAACCCAGCGGCCGGGCATGTCCACGCCCGGAATCTCCTGATAGCGGCGGTCGAGCAGATTCGATCCTTCGACGAACAGCGTTGCCGCGCCGAGGCGGCGCGCGAGACGGGTATCGGCAACCCGGTATTCCCGGCCGTCGCGGCGGCGCTTGTAGTCGATGCGCTGGCCGAGCTGCACGCGTCCCGGTAGGGTCGCGCTGCCAGTCAGGGCGATCGACTGGCGGGCATACTCGAGGACGTATTTCGACAGCACGGGAAGAACATCCGCCGCCGCGTCGAGATGGGTGTAGCGGGCCGCGAACACGCCGATGCCGCTGACCCTGCGCTCGAGCGTCACTTCGGTGCCGGTCGTCGCCACCCGCCCGACGTTGGCGGCCTGCCACGGGACCTGCGCCGTCGGCCGGACGAAATCGATGGTGTCGCGGTCGATGCGACGGAAGGCCGTGACCCCGGCGATCCATCCCGGCGCCGGCAGCCAGTCGGCGCCCGCTTCATACGACCAGGCCCGCTCCGGCACGAGGGAGGGTGTACCGCGGTTGTTCGGGTCGAGATAGAACCGCTCGGTGAAGGTCGGGACGCGAAAGGCGCGACCCAGCGAAGCGCTCAGCTTCAGCACCGAGCTCGCCCATCCGGAGGCGGACAGCGACGGACTGACCGCGCCGCCGAAGGTCGAGTAGCGATCGATGCGCAGCCCGGGATAGACGAACACCCGCGAGCCCAGCCGCTGCTGGACTTCGGCAAACACACTGCCGCGGGCGAGGCGATGATTGCCGAGCGTGTTCGACCTGATGCGATCCGCGCCGGCCTCGGCGCCGATGGTGACGCGGGTGCGCTCCGCTACCGGGCGCTGCAGCCGAACGCTGCCCTGGAGCGCATGCGAGCGGTGGACGCTGGGCGTTCCCGCGCGGGTCGAGTCGTAGAGAAAGACATCGCCGTGGGTGCGGTAGCCGGCCTGCCACGTGCCCTTCCAGCCGCGGCGCTCGCGCGTCGACCCGTCCACCACGAACAGCGCCTGGCGGGTCCGCTCCGTGGACAGCGCCGGACCGTAGAACCCGCGCGCCCCGAAATCCTTGTCCAGATAGGATGCCCACAGCCGCGTGCCGCTGGAGAACAGCGTCCGCGAGCTGAGCGACACGGTGCGGAACGACCGCCCGGCTTCGAAGCCGTCCGAGCGGTTAGCGGAAAGCGCCAGCGACTCGTCCACGCCCCGCACCACGCCGCCAATGCCGGCGTCCGTCTCCACCGTGCCGAACTGCCCCACGCCAACCGACACGTCCCGGCGCGACCCGGCGCGCCTGGTAATCACGTTGACGATGCCGCCGAAGGCGTCGGCGCCGTAGAGCGACGACCCCGGCCCGAAGAGAATCTCGACGCGCTCGACTTCCCCGATCGGCACCGGAATGTCGGCGTTGTGATGCCCCGACTGGGCGTCGTTGATGCGGAAGCCATCCACGAGGATCAGCGTCTGGCCGAACGTCGCCCCGCGGATGGCGAAGTCCGCCTGGACGCCGAACGATCCGCGCGACCGCACGTCTACGCTCGACACGTAGGCCAGCAGCTCGGCGACCGAGCGAACCGGCAGCCGCCGGATGTCGTCGCGCGTCAACACCACGACCGTGCGGGCCAGCGTCTGGTACGGGACCTCCTCGGCGTGGGCGGTGACGACGACGTGCTCCTGCACGGCGTCCTGCGCGCCGGCGGGCGGGGCCGCCGCCAGCGCGACGGCCAGCATCAGCAGCGCCTTCACCGATCGATCGTGCGCCGCGCGCGGCGTCCTCACCGCGTCACGCCGGCAGGATGTTGGCGTTCAGGCACAGGACGTTGTCCGGATCGTACTGCCGCTTCACCCGGGCGAGCCGTTCGTAGTTGCGGCCGTAGGCCAGCCGCACCCGGTCGTCCCCTTCGTCGTCGCCAAGCTCGTTGACGTAGACGCCGCCGGGTACGAACGGCTGCAGGGCGGCCCAGGCGGCCCGCACCCAGGCGATATTGGCGGCGCTGGCCTCGGGATCCTTCCAGAGCGCGTAGAGCCCCATGTGCACCCCTTGGCGATGGGGATAGGCGGTCGCCTCGGGCGCGACGCGCGACGCCGCGCCGTGGATCGGGAAGAAGAGAATCGATGACAGCGGCGAGGGAGCCTGGGCGTAGGCCGCCACCGCCGCCTCGATCACGTCGTCGCTCACCGCGTCAACGAAGTCGGCCTTCCAGTAATTCATCACGTTTGGCGGCATGGCGTTCGACAGCATCCCCTGCTGTCCCAGGTACGGATGCGGTCCCATCATGTCCACGACCGGCGGACCGAACGTCTTGAGCGGGGCGACGGCCAGCTCGCCCTCGGCCACCGCGCCAATGTACGCCGCCGCCAGCGCCACCGCCTTGTGCCCGTCCGGCGCCGTCACCAGCACCGCCGCGACCGTCAGATGGTCCGGCGCCCTGGCCATGAAGTCGCGATAGAACCTGAGCACCTCGGCGGCGCGCTCGAATGGGTGGAGGACCATGCCGCCGACGATCATCGGCCCGACTGGATGGAGGCGATATTCGAAGGAGGTGACGATACCGAAGTTGCCGCCACCGCCGCGCAGCGCCCAGAACAGGTCCGGGTGCTCGGTGGCGCTGGCGTGGACCCACTCGCCGCTCGCCAGCACCACGTCGGCGCCGATCAGGTTGTCCACCGTCATGCCGAACAGTCCGCCGAGCCAGCCGAAGCCGCCGCCGAGCGTCAACCCGGCGATACCGGTGTCGCCCACCGTGCCGCCGGTCGTCGCCAGCCCGACCTTCTGTGTCTCGCGGTCGAAGTCTTCCCAGCGGAGCCCCGGCTCCGCCGTCGCGGTCCTGGCGGCGGCATCGACGCGGATGCCGCGCATGTCGCAGCAGTCGATCACCAGGCCGTCGTCGCAGGTGCCGCGCCCGGCGACGTTGTGTCCCCCGCCCCGCACGGCGATCGGCAGCTGGCGGGCTCGCGCGAAGGCGACCGCGGCAATCACGTCCGCGGCATCCCGGCAGCGTGCGATCGCCGCCGGCCGGCGGTCGATCATCGCGTTCCAGACGCGGCGGGAGGTCTCGTATTCCGCATCGCCCGGGGCGATCACGGTCCCCTTGAACTGCTGCCGCAGCAATGTCAGATCCAGCGATGCCTGCATGACGGCTCCTTTTCTCGACACAGACCGCTAGACTAGAACCTGGTGTTGACGATGTTGTTGTAGATCGAGCCGAACGTGTAACTGAGCCCGACCGAGAAGCGATAGCGGTAGGTCGTGGCCAGCTGCCGGCGGCGCAGCAGGATTTCCTCGTCGGAGGCGGTCCCGGCCTTGAGATAGAGCTGATCGTTGATGCGCGAGGCCGATCCGTCCAGGCTCAGCGAAAAGCCCTTGAACAGCCGCACGTCGAGGCTGCCGTTGCCGGCGACGCGGTGACGGGCGAAGTCGTTGAAGTAGGTCGCGGCTTCGAGGGACAGGCCGCTCGAGCCCCAGGGCTGGCGGACGTCGAAGGCCGTCTGGAAGACCGCGTCGGCAGCGCCCTCGCTCAGCTTGCCGTAAATCGTCGGCTCGTAATAGCGGAAGTGATTGGCGTTGGCGGTGAGCTGGAAGGTGAGCTCGCGCCGCGACGACTCCGCATAGGGGAAGACGTCGTATTCCACCCCGGCGCCGATCCGTGCCGCGCGCTGCTGGTTCAGGAAGGTGGTCGAGCCCAGCCGGCCGCGCCCGGCCAGCGCCCAGTGCTTGCCGAGACTCTTGACGACGATGCCGCCGAGGCTGTGGTCGTGGGTGGCATCGGTGAAGAGGGTGCCGTCGCTGAGGGTGAATTCGTTGTTGCGGAAGTTGAGGAAGCTGGAGACGTTCACCTTCCATTCGTCGGTGGTGCGGTTGGCCGCCACCAGCGTCGAGAGGTTGCGCGACTTATTGCTCTTCTCGCCGCTCACCGTGCCGCTGCCGCGGAGGCGGAACGACCAGAAGTTCCAGCGGTCGTGAACGGCCGCCGTCCCCGCCGGCGCCGAGTCCGGATCGACCCGGTAGACCAGCCGCAGCCGGTTCGCGGCCGCGGTCGAGGTCACGTAGCGGACCAGCCCCAGTTTCACGATGTTGGCGTAGCCGCTGCGCCGCTCGTCGTCTGTCAGCGTCTCCCGGGCGACGTACTTCAGCTCGTCGTCGATATTGAGGAACCGTCCCAGGCCGATGAACTTGAACACGTACTCGACGCCGCCGCCGCCGGTGGACTGGGTAGTGACGAGGATGTGGACGTCCGCCGACTTGCGCTCGCGCACGTAGCTGACAAACCCGATTTCGCGCCTCAGGTAGTCGAAGTCGCAGCGGTCGCAGTCGAGAAAGACCCGCACCGGTTCGGCAGAGTCGGCGTCGGCCGCAGCCTGGCCGCGCGCCGGCGATGGGTGAAGCACGATAGCGACCACCAGCGCGAAGAGCGCGAGGAAATGGGAACCAAGAGCAAGCCTGTTCTGCAGATCGTCCGTCCTCTTCCGAAAGGTACCAATCAGGGATCTTATCGCATGACGTCGCGGCCTTCCGCCGCTCCGACTTGCGTTCGGGCCCCGAAGTCAGGCATAAAACAGCAAGCGTGCCTCAGAGCCCCGAAGCGGCCTCTCCTTTTTCCACCTGTCTGCGACTGACCCGGGCGATCAGCCGCTCGGCCCAGCTGCCCGACATTTACGAGGCGGCTCTGGATGCCCTCTCCGAGGGACTCGACGTGCAGCGGGCGTCGATCCTCCTGTTCGATCCCGACGGCGTCATGCGTTTCAAGGCGTGGCGGGGGCTGTCGGACCGCTACCGCGCCGCCGTCGAAGGACACACCCCGTGGCGTCCGAACGAGCGGGGCGCACAGCCGATCATCGTGCCTGATGTCTCCCTCGACGCGGAGCTGCAACCCTACCTGCCGACTTTCGCTGCCGAAGGCATTGCCGGGCTCGTGTTCGTTCCCCTCGAGACGAGCGCAGGCGTGATCGGCAAGTTCATGCTGTATTCCGCCGAGCCGCATCAGCCGTCGCCGGACGAGCTGGCGCTCGCCGAGCTGATCGCCGCGCAGGTGGCGATCGCGGTGGCCCAGTCGCATACCACGCGCGCGGCGCAGCAACTTGCCGCCATCGTCGAGTCCTCCGACGACGTCATCCTCAGCAAGAGCCTCGAGGGGATCATCACCTCCTGGAACGGCGCGGCCGAGCGCATGTTCGGCTATACGGCCGCGGAAGCGGTGGGCCAGCCGATTTTCATGATCGTGCCGCCCGAAAGGTACGGCGAGGAACGGGGGGTGCTTGAACGCGTCCGGGCCGGGCAGCCGGTAGAGATGGAGACCGAGCGCCGGCGCAAGGACGGCTCGACGGTTGCCATCTCGCTCATGGTCTCACCCGTCCGGGACTCGCAGGGGCGCATCGTTGGCGCCTCGAAAATCGCGCGCGACATCACCGCCCGGAAGCGCAACGAAGCCGAGCGCGCCGAGCTCCACCGCCGGCTGACGACGCTGGTGACCGCGTCCGCCTCGCTGCTGGGCTCGCCCGAGGCGGAGTCGGTCCGGTCGGCCACGCTCTCGCTGGCGCGGCAACTGCTGTCGGCGGACGGCTTCGCGCTGTGGTCGGGACAGCCCGGGCAGCCGTGGCAGGTCGAGCGCTCCGAAGGCATCTCGAAGACCTTCGCCGCGCGGGTGGTCGATCCTCCACCGGGGAGCGCCGCGCTGGCCGTGCTCCTGTCGCGTCCGACCGCCGTGGCGGACGTTTCGGCGCAGCCGCTGCTGGCCCACCAGCATCGCGAATATGAAGCCGAGGGCATCCGCTCGATCCTCATCTGCCCGATGCGTCTCGATGGCGGGCGGGCCGGCACGCTCACCTTCTACTACCGGACACCGCACAGCTTTTCAGACGCCGAGATCCAGACCGGCCAGGCCCTGGCGAACATCGCCGCGGCGGCGCTGGCCACGGCGGAGCTCTACGATCAGCAGCGCCGGGAGCGGCAGGAAGCGGAGCACGCGCGGCGGCAGGCGGCGTTCCTCGCCGACGCCACCGCCCTCCTGTCCCGGTCGCTTGACTACGAGCACACGCTCGCGGCGGTGGCGCGGCTGGCGGTCCCGGAGATCGCCGACTGGTGCGCGGTGGACATCGTCGACGACGCCGGAGCGCTGCAGCGGTTGGCGGTTGCACACGTGGATCCGGCAAAGCTCGAGCTCGCCCGCGTGCTGCAGCAGCGCTACCCGCCGAATCCCTCGTCGAGCGTCGGCGCTTACCAGGTGATTCGCACCGGCAAGCCGGTGCTGATGCCGGACATCCCTGCCGGGCTGCTGACAGAGGTGGCGGTCGACGATGAGCACCTGCGGCTGCTCAAGGCGCTGGCGCTGGCGTCGTACATCTGCGTCCCGCTGCTGTCGTCGACGGGCACGTTCGGTGCGATCACCTTCGTCTTCGCGGAGTCGAACCGCCACTATACGGAGCGGGATGTCGCCTTCGCGCTCGACGTCGCCTCGCGCGCCTCGCTGGCCATCGAGAACGCCTTCGCCTACCGCCGGGCGAACGAGGCGAACCGCGTCAAGGACGAGTTCCTGGCGACGCTCTCGCACGAGCTGCGGACGCCGCTCAATGCGATCCTCGGCTACGCCCAGATCATCAACCAGGGCGTCTACAAGGGGGAACGCGAGGCCAACGCGATGGGCGTGCTCACCAGGAACGCCGAGGCGCTGGGGCAGATCATCGACGACATCCTCGACGTGTCGAGGATCACGTCAGGAAAACTGTGCCTCAAGGCCCAGCCGGTGCGCATGGAGGACATCCTCGGCAACGCCATCGCCACGGTCCAGCCCGCGGCCGATGCGAAGAGGGTCTCGATTCGGCTGGTGGCCGAGCCGGGGGCCGGAGCGGTGTCGGGCGATCCCGACCGGCTGCAGCAGGTGATCTGGAACCTGCTCTCGAACGCGGTCAAGTTCACGCCTCCGGACGGCCGGGTGGACCTGCGTCTCGAGCGCGCCAACGGCGCCGTCCAGATCATCGTCAAAGACGAGGGCCAGGGCATCGATCCGGCGTTCCTGCCGCACCTCTTCGAGCGCTTCCGTCAGGCCGACAGCCGGCTGTCCCGGGAGCACGGCGGTCTCGGCCTCGGCCTCGCCATTGCCCGGGAGCTGGTGGAGCTGCACGGCGGCACTGTGTCGGGCAGCAGCGACGGCCCAGGCACCGGCGCCACCTTCATCGTCCGGCTGCCCCAGGCCAACCGGGAACCGTCGTCCGGGCCGGTCAGCGACGCCGGACTGCCGGCGTAGACGTCACGCGTTCCCGGATGACGTCGAAAAAGGCGCGCGCCAGGGCTTCGTAGCCCGCCGGCCGCAGGTGCAGACCGTCCTGATCGACGTAGTCCGCTTCGTGTCCTGCAAAGCGCGCGTAGGCATCCACCAGGATGGCGCCTTCACTCCGCACCATCTCCGCCAGCGCCGTGTTCGTCCGGACGATGGCGTCGGCGGCGATGCGGCGATCTCTCGGCCCGCCGGCAAAGGGCCCCGGCGGCGTCAGCGTGCTGACCAGCACGTAGCGGACGCCGTAAGCCGGCCGCCTGGCGATGCGCACGCACTCGCGCAGCCCCGAGACGACGTCGGCAATCTTCCCGGCGCACGCGGTGGTGCCCGATCGGCCCGGAGTGCACTCCGACAGCAGGTTGTTGTAGCCGTCGAGCAGCAGCAGCACGTCGCCGCGATCCCGCTCGAGCACGCGGGGCAGCTGATCGACGCTCTGCTCGACGAAGGCGCCGCCGGCGCCGCGGTTGAGGACGACGATGCCCTGGCCCGGGTAGTCGTCGTTGAGGAGCGCCTCGAGCTTGATCGGGTAGATGTTGGGCAGATCGATGAAGGTGCTCGGGGCCGGGGTGGGACGTCCGTTTTCTCCCTCGGTGAGGCTGTCTCCGAAGGCAATGAAGCGGGTGGCGCTGAGGACGAGCGGCGTCACGATCACGGAGAAAGCGCAGGCCGCCTGGCGGCCGCGGGCGTCGGTGACGACACAGCCGACCGGCGTCGTTCCCGACAAGAAGCGCGATCCGGAGGCAGGGGTGCAGACGACCGCGAGCGGCAGGATGCCGCCGGTGGTGGCGGGCGCCGGGTAGGAGACCTCGCCGGCCCCACCGGGCAGGCCGCGGGCGCTGACGTCGGCAGGGCAGACGATCGCGGGCGCCTCTGGGGGCGGCGGCGCGAGCGGGCTGCCGCCGCAGGCGGCAAGAACCACCGCGGCGGCGCACAGCCACGCCTCCCCACGGATGCCCACCAGGAGGCTACTCCGCTCCGACGCCCAGGTAGGTGCGCAGCTTCTCGTCGTGGAACCGGGCCTCGGCCTCCGGCTCCGGCTTCACGAGCGAGGCGAGGATGCCGGCGAGGAACCCGGCCGGCATCGAGATGATCGCCGGATTGCGCAGGGGAAAGATCGGCGCCGCGTAGTGCAGCAGATCCACCCAGACGGTCGGGCTCAGCACGATCAGCGCCACCGAGAGGGTCGAGCCGGTGGCAATGGCCGCCACCGCCCCGGCGGTGTTGAACCGCCGCCAGACAATCGACAGCAGCAGCGCCGGAAAGTTGGCGCTGGCCGCGACCGCGAAGGCGAGGCCGACCATGAAGGCGACGTTCTGCCCCTTGAACAGGATCCCCAGGATCACGGCGAGCACGCCGAAGGCGACGGTGGCGAGGCGCGCCACCCGGATCTGCTCCTCCTCTGAGGCGTTCCCCTTGCGGATCGCGTGGGTGAAGATGTCGTGCGACAGCGCGCTGGCGCCGGCCAGGGTCAGGCCGGCGACGACGGCGAGGATGGTGGCGAAGGCGACGGCGGCGATGAAGCCCAGGAACGGCGTCCCGCCAAGGAGCTCCGCCACCAGCGGCGCCGCCATGTTGCCGCCGGCGTCGACGTTGCGGATGATCTCGCGGCCGACCAGCGCCGAGGCGCCGAAGCCGACGACCGGAATGATCAGGTAGAAGTAGCCGATGAAGCCGGTGGCGTAGAGCACTGAGGTGCGCGCCGCGCGTGCGTCCGGCACGGTATAGAACCGCATCAGGATGTGCGGCAGGCCGAGGAGACCGAACATCAGGGCAAGGCCGAGCGACACCGCGTCCACCGGATCGGTCACCAGCCCGCCGGGCTCGAGCGCCGCCTGGCCGTAGCGCGACGCCACCGCGGCATAGAGCTCGCCCGGGGAAAAATGATAGCGCGCGAGCACCAGCGCCGTCAGCACCGTCACCCCGGAGAGCAGCAGGATCGCCTTGATGATCTGCACCCAGGTGGTCGCCAGCATGCCGCCGAAGAGGACGTAGGCCAGCATCACGACGCCGACGCCGATCACCGCCCACTCGTAGGAGAGGCCGAACATCAGCGTGATCAGGTTGCCGGCGCCGACCATCTGGGCCAGGACGTAGAACAGCAGGGTGAGGATTCCGCCGAAGGCCGCGGCAATCCGCACCGGCACCTGGCGGAGGCGGAAGGCGACGACGTCAGCGAAGGTGTACTTGCCGAGATTGCGCAGCGGCTCGGCCACCAGGAACATCAGCGCCGGCCAGCCGACCAGCCAGCCGGTCGCGTAGATCATGCCGTCGTAGCCGCGCAGCGCCACCAGTCCGGTGATCCCCAGGAACGACGCGGCGCTCATGTAGTCCCCCGCCAGGGCAAGGCCGTTCTGCAGCGGGCTGACGGACCGGTTGGCGGCGTAGAAGTCGCTGGTCGAGCGCGTCTTCCGGGCGGCCCACCAGGTCACCGCCAGCGTCAGCGCCACGATCACCAGGAACGAGACAATCGCCGACAGCGTCGGGCTTCCGAGCGTCGTCTGCATGCGTCAGTCTCCCTGGAGGCGGGCGCGCAGCCGCGCGGCCTCGGGATCGTAGTAGCGGTTGGCCCAGACGACGTAGGCGGCGGTCAGCGCCCAGGCGCCGACGATCACCGCCGCGGCGAGCACGATGCCGAGCGTGGTCGCACCGTCGCCGAGGCGGCGCGACAGCAGCCCGGGCCTGGTGGCGATCAGGATGATGTAGCCGTAATACAGGAGAAACAGCAGGCTGGAGAGCGCAATCGACAGGCGCCAGCGCCTGGCGACGAGACCGCGGAACTCCTCCGAATCGAGCAGACGGCGCACGCTGGGCTTCACGGATCCTCCAGCTGAACCTGCGCATCATACTCAAGACCGGCGCAAGACGAGCCGGAATTGTCGGCCGTGGAGCGGGGGGTCAGCGCGAGGGGGCGGCGGGGGACTGGCGCGCGCGCAGCACGGCGAGGTGCTGCAGGTGCCGCGAGCGGATGGCGATGTACTCGCCGTGCTCGACCCGCAGCTCGTTGGCGATGCGGCGGATCTCGTTGTCCTCGATGGTCACGATCGAGGCGTCCACGGCGGTCACCGCGAAGAGCGCGTCCACCAGCGCCAGCTTCTCGTCCTGGGTGGCGAGGCTGTCGAACATCCGCGTCACCACGAAGTCGTCGGTGCCGCCCGAGCGCCGTCCCTGGGCCACCGCCAGCCGGACGACGTCGGCGGCCCGCTCCGGCCGGATGCCGGTGTGCGCGCACAGCAGCTGCTCCATGGCGCGCGACTCCTCGGCGGTGACCTCGTGATCCGCCCGGGCGCTGCGTGCGAGGATGTAGGCGAAGCTCGCCACGTAGCGCCGCCGGGAGCGGTCGACGTCCGGCAGGGCGGCCTCGATCGCCTCGAGGGTATCGAACTCCGGCGCGCGGGACTCGCGGCCCAGCCCGAGCCACTTCAGCAGCGTCATGCCTCAGTGTAGCCCGCCGGCGCGTGCTACGCTTGGGGTTTCAGGATGATCTCCTTTTCCCGCATCAGCAAGCAGTATGGCCGGCAGATCCTCTTCGTCGACGCCTCCTTCCAGCTCAATCCCGGCGAAAAGGTCGGCCTGGTGGGGCCGAACGGCGCCGGAAAGACGACGCTGTTCCGGATGATCGTCGGCGAGGAGTCGCCGGACGAAGGCGACGTCGCGGTCCCGAAAAAGCTGAGCATCGGCTACTTCCGTCAGGACGTCGAGGAGATGTCGGGCCGCTCCGTCCTGGACGAAGCGATCGCCGGCAGCGGTCGGGTCGGCGACCTCCACCACGAGTTGGAAGCGCTGAACCAGGCGATGGCCGACCCCGCCCGGGCGGACGACATGGACCGCATCCTGGCGCGCT
>JBDTOB010000053.1:0-11100 GCA_039933435.1 Acidobacteriota bacterium
AACTTCGGATCGGTCGACGGCGATCCGCCCGCCGCCTACCGCTACACCGAGGCGCGCCTGAAGAAGCTCGCCGAAGAGATGATGGGGGACCTCGACAAGGAGACCGTCGACTACGTCCCCAACTTCGACGAGACCACCGAAGAACCGACGGTGCTGCCGACCACCTTTCCCAACCTGCTGGTCAACGGCTCGACCGGCATCGCGGTCGGCATGGCGACCAACATCCCGCCGCACAACATGCGGGAAGTCATCGACGGCGTGATCGCGCTCATCGAGAACCGCGGCCAGTCGCGTGAGGCCCGCCTCAAGGCGGCGCTCACCGCCATTCCCGGCCCCGACTTCCCGACCGGCGGCTTCATCGTCGGCCGCCAGGGCATCTTCTCCGCCTACACCACCGGCCGCGGCTCGCTGACGGTGCGCGCCAAGGCGACCACCGAGGAGTCGAAGAAGGGGGACAAGGTTTCGATCGTCATCACCGAGATCCCGTTCCAGGTGAACAAGAAGCGGCTGCTCGAGAACATCGCCGACCTGGTCCGCGAGAAGACCATCGAGGGCATCTCCGATCTGCGCGACGAGTCGGACCGCGACGGCATGCGCATCGTCATCGAGCTGAAGCGCGCCGAAGTGCCCGAGGTCATTCTCAACAACCTCTACAAGCACACCCAGCTGCAGACGACGTTCGGGATCATCATGCTGGCGATCGTCGGCGGCCGCCCCAAGGTGCTGCCGCTCGTCGAGATCATCGACCACTTCATCGAGTTCCGCCGCGAAGTCGTCCGCCGCCGCACCGAGTTCGAGCTGCGCAAGGCGGAAGCGAGGGCGCACATCCTCGAAGGGCTGAAGATCGCGCTCGACCACCTCGACGAAGTGATCAAGCTGATTCGCGGATCGAAGAGCCCTGGCGAGGCGCGCGAAGGATTGATGACCCGGTTCGCGCTGTCGCTGCTGCAATCGCAGGCGATCCTCGATATGCAGCTGCAGCGGCTCACCGGCCTCGAGCGCCAGAAGATTCTCGACGAGCTCGCCGAGCTGCTCAAGGTAATCGAGCGGCTGCGCGCGATTCTCTCGAGCGAGGCGCTGCTCATCGGCGTGGTCCTGACCGAGCTCAAGGCGATTCGCGACGGCTACTCGGACCAGCGCCGCACCGTGATCATCGACGACAGCGGCGACTTCCGTATCGAGGACCTGATTGCCGACGAAGACATGGCGATCACCGTCACCAACACCGGCTACGTCAAGCGCACCGCGATCACCACCTACCGGATGCAGCGCCGCGGCGGCAAGGGGCGCATCGGCATGCGCACCCGCGAGGAGGACTTCGTCAGCCATCTCTTCGTCGCCTCGACCCATGCCTACCTGATGATTTTTTCGGATCGCGGCCGCGCCTACTGGCTCAAGGTGCACGAGATTCCCGACGCCGGCGCCGGCGGCAAGGGCAAGGCGATCGCCAACCTGGTGTCGATGGAGGCGGGCGAGAAGATCGCCGCGCTGCTCACCGTCAAGGACTTTCCGGAAGAGGAGAACCAGCAGTTCGTGGTGATGGGCAGCTGCAAGGGGGTCATCAAGAAGACCGACCTCTGTCTGTTCCGCAACCCCCGCGCCGGCGGCATCATGGCGATGGGGATCGAGGAGGGGGACTCGGTGATTGCCGTGGAGCTCTCCGACGGTCACGAGCAGATCTTCCTCGGCACCCGCGACGGCATGGCGATCCGCTTCGAGGAGACCGACGTCCGGCCGATGGGGCGGGCCGCCTACGGCGTCCGCGGCATCTCGCTGCGCGACGACGACGAGGTCGTGGCGATGGAGGTGGTTCGCGAGGGCGGCACGCTCCTCACCGTGGCGCAGAACGGCTACGGCAAGCGCACCGAGCTCGACGAATACCGGCTGCAGACGCGCGGCGGCGTCGGCATCATCAACATCCAGACCTCCGACCGCAACGGCAAGGTGGCGGGCATCGCTTACGTCAATGACGACGACGAGCTGATGATCATCAGCCAGCAGGGGATGATTCTGCGGATGCGCGCGGGAGATGTGCGGGTCATCGGCCGGGCGACCCAGGGCGTGCGGCTGATCGGCATGGAAGAAGGGGACGAGGTCGTCGCCATCGCCAAGCTGACGGAAAAGGAAGTCGACGCCGCGGCCGCGGTGGCGGTGGAGGGGGAAGCGGGAGCGAACGGTGAGCCGGGAGCGGACGAAGAGCCCGGACCGGACGGTGAGTCAGGATCCGGGCCGGCTGAGTAACGCGGCCGCCCGCCGCTAGGCGGGCTCGAGCTTCGCGTACTTGGCGAGCAGCTTCTTCACCCCGACCAGGTTGAAGCGGACCGTGATCTTGAGGTCGTCGTTGTGCTCCTCGACCGAGACCACGGTGCCGACGCCGAACTGCGCATGACGGACGCGCATGCCTGAGCGCAGGCCGTCGCCCGACTGGTCCTCTTCCTCGTATTTGTAGGCCGCCTCGCTCTCCCGGGCGCGCCCCGGTGCCTTGCCTTTGCGGCCGTACGGGTTGGTCCGGAACTCGTAGTGCCCGTGGTTGAAGGCGTGCTGGTGAGACGACGAGTAGGTCGGCGCGATCCGTTCCAGCAGCGCGGCGGGAATCTCGTCGAGGAACCGCGACGGGTCGGTCGCCTGGTACTCCCCGAACACCCGCCGCCGCGCCGCGCTGGTGAGAATCAGCTGCGACTCGGCGCGGGTCATGCCCACGTAGCAGAGCCGCCGCTCCTCCTCGAGCTCCTCTTCGCTCTCCGCCGAGCGCGAGTGCGGGAACAGCCCCTCTTCCAGGCCGGCGATGATCACCAGCGGGAACTCCAGCCCCTTGGCCGCGTGCATCGTCATCATCCAGACCTTGGCCTCGCGGGTCCCGGATTCCTCGTCCGCCTCCGAGAGCAGCGACAGCCGGTCGACGAAGCCGCCGAGTGACGGCTCCTGCTCGCGGCTTTCGTATTCGCCGGCGGCCGAGACCAGCTCCATCAGGTTCTCGATCCGCTCGTTGGCCTCTTCGCTGTTCTCCTCGCGCAGATCGGTGAGGTAGCCGGTCTGATCGAGCATCTTGCCCATCGTGATCGCCACCGACTCGCGGCGCGCGACTTCGGCCAGCCCGGCGATCAGATCCCGGAAGCTGCGGAGTGCGGCGGTCGCCCGCGATGTCAGCTTGCCGTCCTCGACGGCGTAGACCAGCTTGGCCCAGAGCGACCGCGCCGACGTCACTTCCTGGAGCCCCGCGGCGAGCAGCGGCGGCGCGTCCGCGATCACCGCGTTCGGATCGATCGCCTGGAGCGACTCCATCACCCCTTTGCCGATGCCCCGCGCCGGCACGTTGACGACGCGGCGCAGGCTGACGTCGTCGTGCGGATTCATGATCAGCTTGAGGTAGGCGAGCGCGTCCTTGATTTCCTTGCGCTCGTAGAAGCGGACGCCGCCGATGATCTTGTAGGGGATGGCCTCGCGCATCAGCGCGTCTTCGATGGCCCGCGACTGGGCGTTGGTGCGGTAGAGGATGGCGGTGGTGGCGTCGACGTCCTCGGAGCGGTACTGCTTGACGGCGCGGGTGATGAAGTCCGCTTCCTCGAGCTCGTCGTTGCCGCGGTAGTAGACGATGCGGGCGCCCCCCTTGCGGTCGGTCCAGAGCCGCTTCTCCTTGCGGTTGCGGTTCTGGCTGATCACCGCGGTGGCGGCGTCGAGGATGGTCTGCGTCGAGCGGTAGTTCTGCTCGAGGCGGACGACCTTGGCCTCGCCGAAGTCCTGCTCGAAGTCGAGGATGTTGCGCAGGTCGGCGCCGCGCCACTTGTAGATCGACTGGTCGGGGTCGCCGACCACGGCGATGTTGCGATGGAGCTCGGCGAGCCGGCGGATGAGCATGTACTGCGGACGGTTGGTGTCCTGGTACTCGTCCACCATCACGTACTTGAACTTGCGGGCGTAGAACTCGCGGGTCTCGACCGAAGTCTCGAGCAGCTCGACCGTCTTCAGCAGCAGGTCGTCGAAGTCGAGGGCGTTGGCGTCCTTGAGGGCGGTGAGGTAGCGCTCGTAGACCTTGGCGATCTGCTCGTCGCGGATGTTCCAGCTGCCGCGCAGGCTGTCGGGCCCCTCCATCCGGTTCTTCGCCTGGCTGATCCGGGACAGCGCCGCGCGCGGCGGGACCATCTTGTCGTCGACGCCGAGCTCGCGCAGCGCCTGCTTGACCACCGCGACCTGGTCCGATGAGTCGTAGATGACGAAGTCGCGCGAGAGGCCGATCTTGGGCGCCTCGCGGCGCAGCAGGCGGGCGCACAGCGAGTGGAAGGTGGAGAGCCAGACGCGGCTGGCGGCGGTGCCGATCAGCGCCTCGACGCGCTCGCGCATCTCCTGGGACGCCTTGTTGGTGAAGGTGACGGCCAGGACTTCGTCGGGGTTGGCGTGGCCGTCGCCAATCAGGTAGGCGATGCGGTAGGTGATGACGCGCGTCTTCCCGGACCCGGCGCCCGCCAGGATCAGCACGGGGCCGTCGCGATGGAGCACGGCTTCGCGTTGCTCGGGATTCAGCTTTTCGAGGAAATCCATGGGGGACGTCTATTATAGCGCCTCGGTTACCGCCCCCCGCGCGCCGTCCCGGCCCGGCTGTAGTACCATTTCCCTCTCATGCCTGCGACGCTGCTGCAGAAAGTCTGGGACGCGCACACCGTCCGCCGCCTGCCCAACGGGCAGACGCAGCTGTTCATCGGCCTCCACCTGATCCACGAGGTGACGACGCCGCAGGCGTTCGACATGCTGCGGGCGCGGGGCTGGAAGGTGCGGTACCCGGAGCTGACGGTGGCGACGGTCGATCACATCGTCCCGACCCGGGATCAGCGGCGTCCGTTCAGCGACCTGATGGCGGAGGACATGCTGTCGGCGCTCGAGCGCAACTGCCGCGAGGCCGGGGTGCGGCTGTTCGACCTGGCCAGCGGCGCCCAGGGTATCGTCCATGTCATCGGCCCGGAGCTGGGGCTGACCCAGCCGGGGGTGACCATTGCCTGCGGCGACAGCCACACCTCGACGCACGGCGCCTTCGGGGCGGTGGCTTTCGGGATCGGGACCTCACAGGTGCGCGACGTGCTCGCCTCGCAGTGCATTGCCCTGGACGCGCTGAAGGTGCGGCGGATTGCGGTGACCGGGCAGCTGTCGCGCGGCGTCTACGCGAAGGACGTGATCCTCCAGATCATCCGCCGCCTCGGCGTCAACGGCGGCGTCGGCTATGCCTACGAGTACGCCGGCGACACCGTCGAGCGGATGTCGATGGACGAGCGGATGACGATCTGCAACATGTCGATCGAAGGGGGAGCGCGGGTCGGCTACGTCAATCCCGACCAGGTCACGTTCGACTACCTGCGCGGCCGCCGCTTCGCGCCCCAGGGAGAGGCGTTCGAGAAGGCCTGCCGGTGGTGGGCGTCGATGGCCTCGGATGGCGGCGCCGCCTACGACGATGAAGTGACCATCGATGCGGGGTCGATCAGGCCGACGGTGACCTGGGGCATCAATCCCGGGCAGTCGGTCTACGTGGACGAGCCGCTGCCGTCGCCAGGGAAGGGCGAGGGCGGGGATCGTGCCGGTGTCGGCGAGGCGCTCGACTTCATGGGCTTCAAGGCGGGCAGCCGGATCAGCGGCACGCGGATCGACGTGGCCTTCGTCGGGTCGTGCACCAATGCGCGGCTGTCGGACCTTCGCGAGGCGGCGCGGATTGTCCGCGGCCATCATGTCGCCCCGCACGTGCGGGCGCTGGTGGTCCCGGGCTCGCAGGCGGTGCGGCTGGCGGCGGAGCGCGAGGGGCTGGATCGGGTTTTCATCGACGCCGGCTTCGACTGGCGCGGCGCCGGCTGTTCGATGTGCCTGGCGATGAACCCGGACAAGCTCGAAGGGCGCGAGATCTGCGCCTCGTCTTCGAACCGCAATTTCAAGGGGCGGCAGGGCAGCCCGACAGGGCGGACGCTGCTGATGAGCCCGGCGATGGTGGCGGCGGCGGCGATTGCCGGCGAAGTCGTGGACGTGCGGGAGGCGGCCGATGGCGATTGAGAGGATTCGCCGCCAGGCGGGACGCGCGGTGCCGCTGCGCGGCGACAACGTCGACACCGACCGGATCATCCCGGCGCGGTTCCTGCGGTCGATCACCTTCGAGGGGCTCGAGCAGCATCTGTTCGAGGACGATCGCCGGCAGCTCGAGGCGGAGGGGAAGCAGCATCCGACCAGCGACCCGAACTACGCCGGGGCCGCCATCCTGCTGGTGAATGCCAACTTCGGCTGTGGCTCCTCGCGCGAGCACGCCCCCCAGGCCATCCACCGCGGCGGCATTCAGGCGGTCGTCGGACAGTCGTTCTCCGAGATTTTCTTCGGCAACTCCGTAGCGCTCGGCATGCCCTGCGTCTCCGCGTCGGCCGAGGCGCTGGAAGCGCTGATGAGCGCCGTGGAGCGCGATCCCTCGCTGGAGGTAACCGTGGACCTCGAGTCCATGATCGTCGCGGCCGGAGGGCAGAGCTTTCCCGTCACCCTTCCCCCCGGCGCCCGCGAGTCGTTTCTCGAGGGATCCTGGGACGCGACCGGCCTGCTCCTCGATCGCTTCGACGAGGTCGAAGCCACCGCCGCCCGCCTGCCCTACCTGCACTGGTCCTGACGTCCCCGCGTGCCGCCCTTCTGGCCGGCACCCTGTCATCCAGGCCTGACCATCTGCAGGAACGCGTTGGCGGCGTGGCTCAGTTCGCCCGACTTGCGGTAGACCAGCCGCACCGTCCGCGGCGCGCTCAATTCCGGCACCTTCACCGCGACCAGCTGTCCGCGCGCGATCTCGCTGAGCGCGCAGCGCCGCGGCAGCAGCGCCACCCCGATGCCCATTTCGACCGCGCGCTTGATGCCGTCGAGGCTGGGCAGCGCGATCTGGATGTTGATTGACGCGTGGCGCCGCTCGTAGACGCGGAGCACGCGCTCGCGCGCCGGTGACGGATCGTTGTGCGCGATCACCGTTTCGCGGCCGACCTCTTCGATCGTGACGCGCTTCTTCGCCGCCAGCCGGTGGGTCGGGCTGGCGAGCATCACCAGCTCGTCCGAGCCGAGGGTGATCGACTGCAGCCCCTTGTCGGGAGGCTGGAAGGTCAGGATCCCGAAGTCCAGGCTGCGCTCGAGCAGCTCGGTGGCAATCTGCCGCGACGGCACGCGCCGGACCTCGACTCTGGCCTGGGGGTGCTGGACGGCAAAGGACTCCAGCAGCGGGAGCAGGGAATGGACCGCGGCTTCGTTGGCCCCGACCACCACCCGACCGCGGCGCACCTGCTGGAGCTCTCGGACGGCCGCCTCCGCCTCCCCCGCCAGCCGCAGCAGGCGGGAGGCATGCTCCCGGAGCAGCATCCCCGCCTCGGTCAGCGCGCCGTTGCGCGAGGTCCGGTCGAAGAGCTTGTCCCCGAGCTCATCCTCGAGGCGGCGGATCGCCTGGCTGATGGCCGGCTGGGTGCGGTGCAGACGCTTGGCGGCCTTGGAAAAGCTGCGGTCGGCCGCCACCGCCACGAAAGCGTTCAGGTCCTGCAGCTGCATCCCGACATAATAAGCAATTCTGATATAAAGGCAAAAACTATAAATTGGACGCGGGGTCCCGGGTCAGGTAGTACTGATGACGGAGGACTCATGTCTACCGACCGCCTCATCATCTTCGACACCACGTTGCGCGACGGCGAGCAGGCGCCAGGGTTTTCGATGCGCGTGCAGGAGAAGCTGACGCTGGCGCGCCAGCTCGCGGCTCTGGGCGTGGACGTGATCGAGGCCGGATTTCCCATCGCCTCGGAGGCTGACGCCGAAGCGGTGCGGACGGTCGCCGCGGAGATCAAGGGGACGACGATCGCCGGGCTCGCCCGCTGCAGCCCGGCCGACATCGACAGAGCCGGTGAGGCCCTGGCCGCCGCACCCCAGCGCCGCATCCACGTCTTCATCGCCACCTCCGACCTGCATCTCGAGCGCAAGCTGCGCATGAGCCGCGAGACCTGTCTCGACGCCGCCGTGGCCGCCATCCACCAGGCGCGCCGGTATACGGACGACGTGCAATTCTCGGCTGAGGACGCCACCCGGAGTGACCCCGACTTCCTGTGCCGGGTGATCGAGGAAGTGATTTCCGCCGGCTGTACGACCGTCAATCTCCCGGACACGGTCGGCTATTCGACGCCCGACGAGATCGGCGAGTTCTTCAGGACGATCCTCACCCGCGTCCCCAATTCCGGCCACGCCATCTTCAGCGCCCATTGCCACGACGACCTCGGCCTCGCGGTCGCCAACACACTGGCCGCGGTCAGCGGCGGCGCCCGGCAGGTCGAGTGCACGGTCAACGGCATCGGCGAGCGCGCCGGCAACGCCTCGCTCGAGGAAATCGTCATGGCGACGCGCGTCCGCGCCGACCGGCTGCCGTTCACCACCCGCATCGAGCCGCGGGAGATCTTCGCGTCGAGCCAGCTGCTCACCGCGATCACCGGCGAAGCCGTCCAGGCCAACAAGGCCATCGTCGGACGCAACGCCTTCGCGCACGAGGCCGGCATCCACCAGGACGGCATGCTCAAGGATCGCCGCACCTACGAGATCATGCGCCCGGAGGAAGTCGGCGTCCCCCAGACCAAGCTGGTGCTCGGCAAGCACTCCGGCCGCCACGCGGTGCAGCGGCGCTGCGAGCAGATCGGCCTGACCCTCGAGCGCACCGAGCTCGAGACGGTCTACTGGGAGATCATGGCGATTGCCGACCGCGACAAGGTCGTCAACGACGCCCACCTGGCCGAGGTCGTCCAGCGCATCCGCGCCCGCCGCCCGCCCTCCGGCGGACAGAGCGGCGGCTCCAGCAACGACTTCAAGGCCACTCCGGCCGAAGTCGGATACGGACATGGCGTCTAGGAAGGGTTCCGCGGGGTTCCGCAGGGTTCTACGGGGTTCTTCATGAAAGCAGCCATCCTTTTGCTTCCGGGTGACGGCATCGGCCCGGAAGTCGTGGCCGGGGCCGCGGCGGTGCTGCGGGCGGTGGGGTCGCGGTTCGGGCATCAGTTCGACCTCCGCACCGCAGACATCGGCGGCGCGGCGCTGCGGCGGGATCTGCCGCCGCTGCCGGACGAGACCCTTGCCGCGGCGCGGGAGTCGGACGGCATCCTTCTCGGCGCGGTTGGCGATCCCGCTTTCGATCGCGGCGACTCGACGCGGCGGCCGGAAACCGCGCTCCTGGCCATCCGCCGGGAGCTCGGGCTCTACGCCAACGTCCGCCCGGCGAAAGTCTGGCCGGGCCTCGAAGACGCCGGTCCGCTCAAGCGCGAGGTGGTCTCCGGCACCGACATGATCGTGCTCCGCGAGCTCACCGGCGGCCTCTACTACGGCGAGCCGCGCGGCATCGCGCCGGACGGCCAGTCGGCGCACAACACGATGCGCTACTCGCGCCACGAGATCGAACGCATCGCCAGGCGCGGCTTCGAAACCGCTCAGCGGCGGCGCCAGCGGCTGCTCTCGGTCGACAAGGCCAACGTCCTCGAAACCTCGCGCCTCTGGCGCCAGGTGGTCACCGAGCTCGCCGCGGACTACCCGGACGTGACGCTCGATCACATCTACGTGGACTCCTGCGCCATGAAGATCGCGCTGGCTCCCGCGACGCTCGATGTCATCGTCACCGAGAACCTGTTCGGCGACATCCTCTCCGACGAAGCCGGCGCCATCGTCGGCTCGCTCGGCCTGCTGCCCTCCGCCAGCCTCGGCGACGGCGTCGGCCTGTTCGAGCCGGTCCACGGCTCCGCCCCCGACATTGCCGGGCGCAACCTCGCCAACCCGATCGGCGCGATCGGCTCGGCGGCGATGCTGCTGCGTCATGCGCTGAAGCTGGAGGCGGAGGCCGCGGCGGTCGAAGACGCCATCGGCGCGGCCATCAGGCAGGGGATGCGGACCGCGGATCTGGCGGGCGCCTCTGGCACCCGCTCCGGAACGCGCGAGATGACCGACGCCATCGTCAAGGCGCTGTCGCCCGCACCGGCCGCTATTCGACAGTAACGCTCTTCGCCAGGTTGCGCGGCTGGTCGACGTCGCAGCCGCGGCGCACCGCCATGTGATACGCCAGCAGCTGCAGCGGCACCGCCATCAGCACCGGCGTCAGCAGCGGGTGCGAGCGCGGCACCTCGATGAGGAAGTCCTGCGCCGGGTCGAGCAGCTCGCTGATGCTGCGGTGCCCTTCGGTGGTCAGCGCAATCACCGATCCTCCCCGGGCCTTGGCCTCCTGGATGTTCCCGATCATCTTCTCGAAGACGTGGTCGTCCGGCGCGATGGTCACGACCGGCATCTGCTCGTCGATGAGCGCAATCGGGCCGTGCTTCATTTCCCCCGCCGGATAGCCCTCGGCGTGGATGTAGGAGATCTCCTTCAGCTTGAGCGCCCCCTCGAGCGCGATCGGATAGTTGATGCCGCGCCCCAGGTAGAGGAAGTCGGTGCGCTGGTGGAAGCGGCGGGCAATCTCCTCGGTGATCGGCTCGCACTTGAGCACCTGCTCGAGCAGCAGCGGCATCTGCACCAGCCCCTCGAGGTGCGGCCGCGCCGCATCGGGGCTGAGGGTGCCGCGAATCTGGCCGAGATACATCGCCAGCAGCTGCAGCGCGACGATCTGCGTGGTGAAGGCCTTGGTCGAGGCGACGCCGATTTCCGGGCCGGCGTGGGTGTAGACGGTGCCGTCGGTCTCGCGCGTCGCCATGCTGCCGACGACGTTGCAGATGGCGATGCTGAGCGCCCCCTTCTTTTTCGCCTCGCGCAGCGCCGCCAGCGTGTCGGCGGTCTCGCCCGACTGCGTGATCACGATCGCCAGCGTGTTCTTCGAGACGATGGGATCGCGGTAGCGGTACTCCGAGCCGTAGTCGACGTCGACAGGAATCCGCGCCAGCGTCTCGAACAGGAACTTGCCCACCAGCGCCGAATGCCACGACGTCCCGCAGGCGAGGATCACAATCCGTTCGACTTCGCGGAGCTTCTGATCCGGAATCTCGATCTCGTGCAGGAACACCTTGCCGGTCTCGACCGAGGCCCGTCCCAGGACGGTCTCCTTCACTGCCAGGGGCTGCTCGAAGATCTCCTTGAGCATGAAGTGCTTGTAGCCGGCCTTCTCCGCCA
>JBDTOB010000054.1:0-11045 GCA_039933435.1 Acidobacteriota bacterium
AGTCCTGGCCTTCGATGACCACCCACTGCTGGATACCGCCAATGGTGACGAATCCGGCTTCGTCCACGGCCTTTCCCGACATGCGGCAGGATTCATCCAAGGCTGCGTCCTGCGACTGAGCCGTGCTTTTTCCCGGCGCGAGCAAAAGCAGCGCCGCAGCGACAACCAACCAGACCTTCATCAAGCCTCCACAGATCTCTGCGCCCCTCTCTGGCGGCTGGCTTCGGTCTAGCCTACCAGCGCAAATGGCCGGTGCCGAACGAAACCGGTGGCGAGAGGCGATCGGCACCGTATCGACCCATTTGCCGTCGGCCACGCCCGGCTGTCGATCCATGTCCCCCTTTCCCGCCAGGCACGAGCACCTGGAACAAGATTGAGCATCGGCTGTTCTGCCGCGTCACCAAGAACTGGCGCGGCGGGGCGTCCCCGCCACCCTTCCCGATTCACTGCTGGGGCTGATCGGCCTCCGGCGGCGCCGGCTCCTCGTCCTGGATGAACAGCGACCATTCCTCGTCGGCGGTGAACTCTTCGTCCGGCGGCAGCAGCGTCTGCGAGGGCGCGACGCGGACGCGCACCTGCAACTCGGTGTCGGTCCGGCCCTTCATCGTTCCCAGCGTTGGCGGCACGTCAGAATAATCGCGCCCGGTCGCGGTCCGGATGTGTCGTCCACCGGTAACGAGATTGTTGGTCGGATCGAATCCCACCCAACCCAGCCGCGGCAGGAAGGCCTCGACCCAGGCGTGGGTGGCGCCATCCGAGGAGCGGTCGTTGTCGCCGTTGCCGTGGTAGAGGTAGCCGCTGACGTAGCGGCAGGGAATGCGCAGCCCGCGCACGATCGCAATCATGATGTGGGTGAAGTCCTGGCACACCCCCCGCCGGGTGCCGAGGCTGGCCTCGATCGGCGAGTTCACCGCCGTGCTCTTGCGGACGTATTCGAAGCCGCGGTGAATGCCCTCGTTGACGTGGCGGACGAGGGTGAGCGGGTCGCGTCCATCGGGGCTGGCCACCCCGAGCTCACGGATGAACTGGTCGAGCTCCGGCGAGGGTCGCGCATAGTGGCTGGGCATCAGCATCGGCCAGTGATCTCCCTGCTGGACGGCGCGCTCGAGCTCGACCCACGACCCCGCCGGCAGCGACTCGGGCAGGACCGACGGCGCCTCGACGTTGACCACCGATTCCGCGACGATCGTCAGCTCGCGATGATGCTGCGGCAGGTCGAAATGGTGCACGTGGTTGCGGGCGTGGTCCTGGAACGTGAAGATCCTCGCCCTCGGATTGACCGACAGCCGGAAGGTGAAGCACCGCTGCGCCTCGTCGCTGAGCGGGTGCATGCGCACCTCCATCACGCTCTGCCAGACCGGGCGGCTGTAGCGGTAACGCGTCAGATGGCGGATGGCGTAGAACATCAGCGTTCGAATGCGACCTCGACGGGATAGTCGATGTAGGCCTCGTGTACCGCCCGATGGAGGGCGCCGCACTGCTCGAGCACGCCGTTCAGGAAGGCGTGCAGATCGCCGGCCATCAGCTCAGACATCGGCGTGAAGGCCAGCGACGCCTGCAGCCGGCCGATAATGCGCTCGATCCGCACGCGCTTGGGGGCGCTCGAGTTCTCGATGATGGCGCCGAGCGAGGCCTGCATGCGATCGACGGCGTAGCGGACCGAGTAGGGAAATTGCGGGTGCACCAGCAGGAAGGTGGCGATCCGGTTCGGCTGCAGGTCGGCGGTGAAGGCGCGGCAGTACGACTCGAACGCCGCGCCGCTGGCGAGCAGCGTGACCCAGTCGAGGTCGTCCATCTTGCCGGTCGCCGGGAAATAGGCGTCGAGCAGCAGCGAGATCGCGCAGGCCCGCTCGGTGAACTTGCCGAGCTGGACGAAGCGCCAGCCTTCGGCGTGACTCATGGTGGTCTCGGTCGCGCCATAGAAGCAGTACGAGCCCTCGCGGACCTGGGAGACCAGCCGCATCACGGCGGCGGCGTCCTGCGGATCGACCTCGGAGCTGGCGATCTCGTGGTAGATCCGGTTGAGCTGCTCCCACATCTCGGAGCTGATTTCGTCGCGCACCTGCGAGGCGTTGTCCCGGGCGGAGGTGATGCACGAGACGATCGACGAGCGGTTCTCCTGATCGGCGGCGAGGCGGCCGATGGCCACCTGCGGGTCCTGATCCCTGGCGTCGGACGGCAGCCCGAAGTTGGTCAGCGCGCGGTACCAGCGCTGGTCGTGGGCGACCTCGCCGCGGCTCAGCATCAGGCCGTGCGTCGCCTCGATGGCGCGGGCGGTATTGTCGGCGCGCTCGAAATAGCGGCTCATCCAGTAGAGGCTGTCGGCAACCCGCGAGAGCATGGCAATCAGGCCTGCAGGACCCAGGTGTCCTTCGAGCCGCCTCCCTGCGAGGAATTGACCACCAGCGAGCCCTTGCGCAGCGCCACCCGCGTCAGGCCGCCAGGCACGATCGTCGTCTTCTCGCCGAACAGCACGTAGGGGCGCAGATCGACGTGCCGCGGCTGGATCGCGCCGTCGATGAAGCACGGCGCGGTCGACAGATTGAGGACCGGCTGGGCAATGTAGTTGCGCGGGTCGGCGAGGATCCGCTCGCGCATCGCCTCGCGCTGCTCGCGGCTGCTGTGCGGGCCGATCAGCATCCCGTAGCCGCCCGATTCCCCGACCGCCTTGACCACGAACTCGCCGAGGCGGCCGATGACGTGGGCCCTCGCGGTGGCGTCGGACATCAGCAGCGTCTCGACGTTCTGGAGGATCGGATCCTGATCGAGGTAGTAGCGGATGATGTGCGGCACGAACGCATAGATGGCCTTGTCGTCGGCGACGCCGGTGCCGAGCGCGTTCGCCAGGGTGACGTTGCCCGCCCGGTAGGCGCTGAACAGCCCCGGCGAGCCCAGCGCCGAGTCCCCCCGGAAGGCCAGCGGGTCCAGGAAGTCGTCGTCCACCCGCCGGTAGATCACGTCGATGCGCTGCAGCCCCTTGGTGGTCCGCATGTAGACGACGTTGTCGTGGATGACGAGATCGCGTCCCTCGACCAGCTCGATGCCCATCTGCCGGGCCAGGAAGGCGTGCTCGTAGTACGCCGAATTGTAGACGCCGGGGGTCAGCAGCACCGTGGTGGGGTCGGTGGTGCCGCCCGGGGCGAGCGATCCAAGGGTCGAGAGCAGCGCCTGGCTGTACTGCTCGATCGGCCGGACGCCGTAGCGGCGGAACAGCGCCGGAAAGATCTGCTTCATCACCTTGCGGCTCGAGAGCATGTAGGAGACGCCGCTCGGCACCCGCAGGTTGTCTTCGAGGACGACGAACTGCCCGTCCGGCAGCCGCACCAGATCGGTCCCCATGACGTTGACGTAGGCGTCGCGCGGCACCTTGACGTCCACCATCTGCCGCCGGTAGTGCCGGCAGGTGTAGATGACGTCCCCCGGCACCACCCGATCGCGGATGATCCGCTGCTCGTGATAGAGGTCCTTGAGGAAGAGATTGAGCGCGACGACGCGCTGGGTCAGGCCGCGCTCGATCGTCTCCCAGTCCGCCGCAGAGATGATCCGCGGCAGCAGATCGTGCGGAAAGATCCGCTCGGCCCCCTCAGAGCGCCCGTAAACCGTGAAGGTGATGCCCTGGTTGAAGAAGAACAGGTCCGCCTTCTGCTTGCTGCGCGACATCTCCTCCGGCGCCAGCTTCAGCAGCTCGCGGTGCAGCCGGCGGTACGCTTTGCGCGGCTGGGCGCGGTCGTCCAGCATCTCGTCGTAGCCGTCCGCGACGGGGGCATAGCCGGCAAACGGGTCGAGGGTCGCGACGTCCATGGGTCAGCCGGTCCTGGCTCAGGTCCGGGTGGCGCCCGGCTTCCGGCGCCACTCCCCCGCCGCGTGCTGGGCGCGATCGGGCTCGTCGAAATGGATCTCCGGCAGCTGCTCGACCGCACGCCGCAGCGACTGCTCCCACGAGGCGTGAATCAGCGTCAGGTCCGGATCGAGCGCCCCCAGCCGCCGGTGCCGTGTCGCCTCGAAGCTGTTCTTCCGGTAGACGAGCAGGTCGATCGGCGGGCCGACGGTGACGTTCGAGCGGATGGTCGCGTCGAAGGAGAGCAACGCGTACTTGGCGGCCACCTCGAGAGAGGTGGCGCGGTCGATGCCGCGATCGAGGATCGGGCGGCCGTACTTGCACTCGCCCAGCTGCAGATAGGGGGAGTCGTCGGTGGCCTGCAGCGGATTGCCCTGCGGATAGATCAGGAACAGCTCCGGATCCTCGCCGCGAATCTGCCCCCCGAGCAGCAGGTTGACGTTGAAGCTGAAGCTGTCGCGCTCGAGCGCCGCACGGTCGATCTCCGAGACCTTCCGCACCACGTCGCCGACGATGCGGGCGGCGTGATACATCGAGCCGGCCTGGGCGAGCCCCTGCCCGGCATCGAAGTCGAGGCGCAGCAGCGACATCACCGACTGGCTGATCGAGAGGCTGCCGCTCACCAGGATGACGAAGACGCGCTCTCCTTCCTGGACGAACCGGTACATCTTGCGGCAGACGTTGACCTGGTCGAAGCCGGCATTCGAACGCGAATCGGAGGCCATCACGAGCCCCTCGTCTGTCACGATGCCGAGGCAGTAGGTCACAGAACCCTCGCGGTCTAAAGCTGAACGGGTGCCGTCGTCGTGCGCGACGTACGCCGGACGGCCGGATCTTCCGGGAACTCTCGGCCCAGCAGTGCAATGCTCGGGCCGCATCGCGGACCGCCCCCCGGCGGCTGCCCGGCGGCGGCCCTGGGATCTGGCGCGGCACGTGAATACGGGCTGGCCGACATGCTGATCCGACTTGGCTACGATATCCGCTTCGAGGTGAACCAGCCGGTGCCCTTCGTGGCGCTACTGTCCGTCCACCCGTCGCGACGCGGCGACCTCGAGGAGCCGGACCGGCTCACCGTCGAACCGGCCGTCCGCGTCACGGAGTACGAAGACAGCTTTGGCAACATCTGTACCCGCTTCGTCGCGCCACCGGGGCCCGTCAAGCTCACCAATTCCACCCTGATTCGCGATTCCGGCGCGCCGGACCCCGAAAACCCCGCCGCCCGCGAAGTGCCGGTGGAGGCGCTGCCGCCCGAGACCCTGCGCTATCTGATGAGCAGCCGGTTCTGCGAAGTGGACCTGCTCTCGGCCACTGCCGTGGAACTGTTCGGCGGCGAGCCGAAGGGCTGGAGCCGCGTCCGGGCCGTCTGCAGCTGGGTGCACGCCAAGGTCCGCTTCAGTTACCCGGAGGCGCGGCCGACCCGGACCGCCCTCGATGTTTATACAGAACGGGTCGGCGTCTGTCGTGATTTCCAGCACCTCGCGATTACGTTCTGCCGCGCCCTCAACATCCCGGCCCGCTACGCCACGGGCTATCTGGGGGACATCGGTGTGCCCCCCTCCGACTCGCCGATGGACTTCAGCGCCTGGTTCGAGGTCTACCTCGAGGACCGCTGGTGGACCTTCGACGCCCGCCACAACGCCCAGCGGATCGGCCGGGTGCTGCTGGCCACCGGCCTCGACGCCACCGACGTCGCCATCACCACCTCTTTTGGAGGCTCCAGGCTCTCCCACTTCGACGTCGTCACGGACGAAATTGTCGGAACGGCCCCTGCCGGGCGGACCATCGGGTAGGAACCGACAGGATGGGCGCAAACGGCGTCCCGCCGGCAGGACGCGGCGCCTGGACATCCCTATTCCAGGTCGCGAAGCGTCAGCCGCCGGTAGGTCTGCCGCAGCGGCGGATGGCTCGCCACGAAGCGGCGCAGCGCCCGCAGCTGCCGCAGGTAGCCGGTGGCCTCCTTCAGGTTCATCTTGCTCTCCCCGGCGGTGCGGCCGACAAACACATACGGCACCTCGACGAGCGACGCCGGGCGGCTGCGGACCAGCAGCTCGAGACAGATCTTGAAGCCGCCGGCGGAGATCTCGACCCCTCGCGCCAGGTCGCGGCGAATCAGGAAAAAGCCCGACGTGGCGTCGCGGATCGGGGTCAGGCCGCGCGCCATCACACAGGCCAGCCGCGACATCAGCAGCCGGCTGCGCTCCCAGTTCCGCGTCCCTCCTCCCGGAATGTAGCGGCTGGCGACGACGGCGTCGGCGTCCGCGGCGCGCATCGCGGCGAACATCCGCGGCAGCAGCGCCGGCGGGTGGCTCATGTCGGCGTCGATCACCCCGACGACGGAGGCGGAGGCGGCGGCAAAGCCTTCGATCACGGCGGTGCCGAGGCCCAGCTTGCCGGCGCGGTGCAGCACGATGATGCGATGGCGGGTGGCGAGGTCGTCGGCCAGCGCTCCGGTGCCGTCCGGAGAGTTGTCGTCGACGATGACGAGCTCGCCGTCGAGCCGCTCGGCCGCATAGGCGGCGAAGATCGCCTCGACCAGATCGGCGAGTCGGTCGCGCTCGTTGTAGGTGGGGACAACGATCGAGAGGGCGGCGGGGCCGGTCGAAGCGCTCAAGGATCTGACTCGCAAGCACTATAATTCATGCGCCGTCTCTGCCACATGACGAACCGCCTCTGCCTGGCGCTCGCGTGCGTCCTGCTCGCCGTGCGCCTTCCATCGCTCGTGCAGCCCATGGGGGCCGATCAGGGGCTCTACGCCTACGTGGGCGAGCGCGTCCTGCACGGCGGCCTGCCCTACAGGGATGCCTGGGATCAGAAGCCCCCGGCGATTCATGTCGCCTATGCCGCGATGCGCGCCGCCTGGCCGAAGGCGGCGGCCGTGCCCGGCGCCGACCTCGCCCTCGCGGCGTTGACCGCGTTCCTGCTCTGGCGGCTCGGCACGCTGCTGGCCGCGCCGACCGTCGGCCAGCTGGCCGCGCTGCTGTTCCTGTTCCTGTCCAATCCGTCATTTGCACGGCTCGGCGGGGTCAGTGTCCGCGCCCAGTGCGAGACCTTCATCGCCGCCGCCGTGACCGGAGCGTTCGTGCTGCTCGCCGGCAGCCGCCACAAGCCGGCGGGCTGGCGGTTCGCCGCCGCGGGCGTGCTCTTCGGCATCGCCTTCACGTTCAAGTACAACGCCGCCGTCTACGCCGGCGCCGGCCTCGCCGCGCTGCTGCTGTGGAACCGGCTGACCCGAACGGCGGTGGTCGCGATGGCCGCCGGCTTCCTGCTCCCGGTCGCGGGATTTCTTGCCTGGTTCGCCGTCGGGCATGCCGTCCGCGCGCTCTACGACGCGACCATCACCTACAACCTGCGCTACTCCGGGCAGACGTATGCCGGGCCGGTGCATGCCGTCACCTACCTGTTGACCTTCCCGGTGCGTCACGCGCGGGTCGACGCGCTCTGGCTGGTCGGCGGCGCCGGCTGTGCGGTGCTGCTGGCGGCGGCGCTCCGGGGGCGCGACCGGCTGGTTCCGGTCGCCTGGGTGGCGGCGGCGTGCCTCTCGATTGCGATCAACGGCAGCCGCGACCTGCCCCAGTACTTCATCCAGGCGGGCCCGGCGCTGGCGCTGGCCGCGGCCTGGGCCGGCTCGCTGCTGTGGACGCGGTGGCGGATCGTCAATCTTGCCGCGGTGGCGCTCGTCGCCGTCGGCGTCTGGCGGGTGAACGACTTCTCCAAGCTCGCGGACAACACCTGGCACGACGCCCGCTACGCCGTCGGCCGGTCATCCCGCACCGATCACCTGGCGCGCTACGGCGACCGGACGATGCGGAAGTACTCGGCGCTGGCGATGTCGGAACTGGCGGCGGAGCTGGACCGGCGCGCGGCGCCGAACGAGCCGGTCTTCGTGTTCGGCTTCTCGAGCGGCGCCTACGTCGAGGCCGGGCGCGTCAGCGCGTCGCGGTTCTTCTGGAGCCGGCCGGTCATCGCCGGGTTCAACGCCGGGCGGCCGGGCTACGGCGTCAGCGGCCTGCTCGAGGATCTGCGCCGGCATCCGCCCGCGGTGGTCGCGCTGCAGCAGCGCGACTGGTATCCGGACGTGGACGACTCCGCCCACTTCTTCATGTCGAGCCTGCCGCTGGCCGGGTGGCTGCGCGCCTCGTACGAGCCGGTCCAGGGGCCGGCCGGCTTCGACCTCTGGGTCAGGCGGCAGGAGCCGCGGTGACCCAACCGCCCGGAGATCTCTCCCCTCGCACGTTCCGGCTCGGTCTGCTGGCGGTGCTGCTGCTGGCAGCCGCGCTTCGCGGCCTCTATCCCGCCGCCGATCCTCCCTGGGTCACGACCGTCGGGATCGTCTGGCACGACGAAGGCGCGTGGGTCCACAACGCACGCAACAAGGCGCTCTTCGGGGCGTGGCGGCTCGACGCCTGGAATCCGGTCTACATCGCGCCGGTGTTCACCGGGCTCGAGTACCTGTCGTTCGAGACCTTCGGCGTCGGGGTGCGGCAGGCGCGGCTGGTGCCGGAAGTCTGCGGCCTGCTGTCGGTGTGGCTGCTCGGGCTCGGTGTCGCGCGGGTCGGCGGCCGCCGCGCCGGCCTGATCGCCGGCGGGCTGCTCGCGACCCAGTACGTCTATGTGATGTGGAACCGCGCCGCGCTGATGGAGGGACCGATGGTCGCCTTCATGGTGGCATCCTGGTACTGCTACGTCCGCGCCTCGACGGCGCCGCGCTGGGGGGCCGGGGCCGCCGCCTGCGCGCTGCTCGCCTTTTTCACCAAGGCCTCCGCCGCGTTCTTCGTCGGCACCCTGGCGCTCGACGCCGTCCTCTCGATCAGCGGCTTGATGGTGAGCCGCTCAGCGCCGCGGACACGCGACCGGGGCGCCGCGGGTGCCCGCTGGGTGCTCGGGGGGCTGGCGGTATTCGGGGCGCTGGCGCTGATCCTGTTCGTGGCGCCGCACTGGTCGGAGTACCGCTTCTACAACTGGCAGATGTCGGTGACCCGCAAGCCGTCGTACACGGTCCGTGCGCTGCTCGATCGGATCACCTGGTTCCCGATCCTCCACGACCTGTTCACCCGTTCGTGGTTCGTCGTCGCCGTCGGGCTGACCGCCGCGCTCGGGATGCTGGCGCGGTGGCGCGCGCTCCGGCCGGGCGAGCGGCTGCTGGTGCTGTGGATCGCGCTTGGCGCCGTCGAGCTGATTCTGCACGACGTCGGTAACGAGCGCCGCTTCGTGCTCTTTCTGCCGCCGCTGGTCGCGCTCGCCTCGCTCGCGCTCGGACGCGGCAGCCTGATCCCGGCCGAGCTCGCCGGCGTGCCGCGCCGCCGCGCGCTGCTGGCGCTGCCGGCCGTCCTCTATGCCGCCTACGTCATCGCGGGATCGCTGGTCCGCCTGGCGTTTCTCTACGAGGTGCGGCCGAACGTCCGGCTGGCGGCCGCGCTCGCGGTTGCGGCCGCGGCCGCGCTGTATGCGACGTGGCCCCGCGTGCCGCGCGCGCTCTCGCGGCGCTGGTCGCCGCTGGCGGCGCTCGGCATTGCCGCATTGGTCGCCGCCGGCCAGCTCGTCCAGTTCGGACAATGGGCGCGCACCCGTTCCTACAAGAATTACGAGGCCTCGAGGGAGCTCGGCCGTGTGCTCCCTGCCGGCACCCTGGTGCAGGGCAAGCTGGCCAACGGCCTGGCACTCGAAAACCGCATCCGCCCGGTCTTCATCGGCCGCGGCTTCGGCAACTACGAGGACCGCGAGCGGCGGGATGATGTGCGATATATTCTGAGCTACGTGGCGCCGAGCCTCGGCTATGAGTCCCAGGCGGGGAACCCCGTCATCCTGGACGTGCTGCGCGCCTCTCCGCACTACCGCATCATCCGGACCTTCGACGTCGCCGAGACGTCCACGGGCCACGACCGCGCGGCACTCATCGACAAGTTCGGCGGCGGTTGAAGAACGGCAGGAATTACGACAGATGAGCGGGCGTGCGAAGGATTGACGAGGGCGCCATCAAGGCGCATGCGGATGTTCGCTTCCGGTCGGAGTACGACTACGCGCTCTTCGAGTACTACCGAAGCGCCAAGGTGCTCGCCTTTCTCGCGCGCGCGGGCGTGGTACTGCGTGGCCGCGTCCTCGACGCCGGCTGCGGCGGCGGCGGCATGCCGCTGTCGCTCGCCGAGGAAGCCGCTCAGGTCATCGGCATCGATCCCGCCGAGCGTTTCCAGGACGCCGGCGTCCGGCTCGGGCGCGAGCGCGGCATGGCCAATCTCCACTTCGCGCTGGCGGACGGGATGGCGTTGCCGTTCGCGGCGGGGGCCTTCGACCTGGTGCTGTCGCACGCCGTCATCGAGCACGTCGCCGACGCGCCGCTCTACCTCCGCGAGTGCGCGCGCGTCCTCGCTCCGGGAGGCCACGTCTACCTCTCGACCGCACCCTACCTCTCGTTTGCCGGCGCGCACCTGCCCCGGCTCAAGATCCCGGTGCCGCTGCACCTGATGTTCGGACGCCGCATCGCCTTTGCCGCGTTCCAGCAGCTCGCCCGGCACGCCACCTGGGCGCTCCGCGAGCCGGCCAACGAGAACTCGTTCATCAAGGCGGCGCGGCGCGGCGAACTGAAGCACGACGATCTGCTCGAGAAAGTCCGCGTCCGGCGGCTGCGCCGGCAGATTGCCGACGCCGGCCTGCGGATCGTGCGCGAGGAGCTGCACGCGACGGCGACCGTCCGCCGGCTGCCGGGGCCGCTGGCGCGCTGGCTCAGGGACAGCCCGCTGACGCAGGACGCGCTCATCAGCAACATCGAATACGTGCTGGCAGGCGCGTAAGGACCGCCGTGGCTGACATCACCCGCTACAAACCGGACGACAGGCGCGCGGTCGACGCGCTCTACCGCCGCGTCTTCGGCCACGACGCCGCCGAGGGCAGCCGCCTGCGCTGGGACTGGCAGTACCACAGCAATCCCAACAACCCCGGTCAGGAGCCCGAGATCTGGATCGCCCGCGAGGGGACCGCGATCGTCGGCCAGTACGCAACCATGCCGGTCCGTCTCTCCGCGGCCGGCCGCGAGCTCCAGGGCTCCTGGGGCATGGACGTGATGGTCGCGCCCGAACGCCAGCGCCAGGGGCTGGGCGAGGTGCTGTTCCGTACCTGGGATCGCAACGTCGGCGCGTCGCTCGGGCTGGGGCTCTCGGCGTCCTCGTACCGGCTGTTCCAGAAGCTGCGCTGGCCCGACGTCGGGCCGGTGCCC
>JBDTOB010000055.1:0-10868 GCA_039933435.1 Acidobacteriota bacterium
CACCCGGCGCCCCCGACTATAGTTGTGAGCACCACGAAAACCGTCATCGTCGCCGACGACACCGCCTTCGTGCGCGATCGCTTCGCGACGGCGCTGCTCAGTGCCGGACACACGGCGCTCACCGTGAAGAGCGCCGCCGAGCTGCTGGCGCGGGTCCGTGCCGATTTGGCGAAGATCGATTTGATCGTGCTCGATCTGCGCCTGCCCCATGCCGGCGGTGTGGAGCTGGTGCGCTCGATCCGCAAGCTCGATCAGGGCCGCCTGCCGATCCTGATTTTCAGCGGGACGATCGCGACCGCCGAGGAAGTGCGCGACCTCGCGGCCATGGGCGTGGCCGGCTACGTCAACGAGTACAGCGCCGTGCAGCACATCCTGCCGTCGCTGGCGCCGCATCTCTTCCCCGACAATTTCAACCGCCGCGGCAGCCCCCGGGTGGTGCTGGGCATCCCGGTCGCCTACCGGTTCGGCAACACCATCGCGGCGGCGCTCACCCTCAATCTCAGCAAGGGCGGGCTGGCCATCCGGACGATGAGCCCGCTGGCGGGGGCGACCAAGCTGCGGGCGCGGTTCCGCCTGCCGGGCTCGAAGAAGGACATCGAAGCCGAGTCGCGCGTCGCCTGGAGCGACCGCCGCGTCGGCATGGGCCTGCAGTTCGAAAAGGTCGAGCCGGTGGATCAGGGCGCCATCGACGAGTTCGTCGAGCAGCACTTCTTCTCGAACCGCAAGGCCTGATCCGGGCCCGCTACTCGCGCAGGAGCCGCAGCGCGTTGCCGATGACGAGGAACGACGCGCCCATGTCGGCGACGACTGCCATCCAGAGCGTGGCGGTGCCGGTGACGGCCATCACCAGAAACACCGACTTGAGGACGATCGAGAAGGCGATGTTCGCCCTGATGTTGCGGCTGGTGGCGCGGCTGAGGCGGAGCGCGAACGGGATCCGAAGCAGCTCGTCGGCCATCAGCGCGACGTCGGCGGTCTCGAGCGCGGCGTCCGAACCGGCGACCCCCATCGCAATGCCGATGTCGGCGGCGGCGAGCGCCGGGGCGTCGTTGACGCCGTCGCCGACCATGGCCACGGCGCCGTAGCGCCGGCGCAGATCTTCGACCGCCTCCACCTTGTCTTCCGGCAGGAGGCCGGCGCGGAAGCCGTCGAGCCCGAGCGACTCGGCGAGCGCGCGGGCCGCGGGCTCGTGATCGCCGGTCAGCAGGACCACGTGGCGCACGCCCTGGGTCCGCAGCAGCGCCACCGTGTCCCGGGCGGACTCGCGCGCCTCGTCGGCCACGCCAATCACCCCGAGGGCCCGTCCGCCGGCGCCGACAACCACGACCGTGCGCCCGTGCGCGGCAAACCGATTCACGGCCGTCTCCACGTCCGGCGTGCAGAGGCCGCGTTCTTCGAACAGCCGGCGGCTGCCGGCAATGAGGACCGTCCCCCCGGCCCGGGCCTCCGCGCCGCGCCCCGGAAGCGCCTGGAAGTCCTCGACCGCCACCGGAGCGATCTGCCGCTCCATCGCGTGCGCGACAATGGCGCTGCCGATGGGATGCTCGGAGCGCGCTTCGAGCGACGCCGCGACCCGCAGCACGTCGGCTTCGCTGGCGCCGTCGAGCGCGACGACGTCGGTGACCCGCGGCCGGCCGTGGGTGAGAGTGCCGGTCTTGTCGAACGCCACGCACCGGGTGTGGGCCATCCGCTCGAGACGCGCGCCGCCTTTGACCAGCACACCCTTGCGCGCCGCCGCCGCCAGGGCGGAGACGATCGAGACCGGCGTCGAGATCACCAGCGCACAGGGGCAGGAGATGACGAGGAGCACCAGCGCGCGGTAAATCCAGGTGGCCCAGGGGCCGCCGAGCGCGAGCGGCGCCAGCGCCACCAGCATCGCCGCGGCGAGCACGATCGGCGTGTAGACGCGGGCGAAGCGGTCGATGAAGGCCTGGGCGGGAGCGCGCTGCGCCTGGGCGCGCTCGACGAGGTGGACGATCCGCGCCAGCGTCGAGTCGGCGTGCAGCCGGGTGACCAGAATGTCCAGCGCGCCGCGGCCGTTGATGGTGCCGGCGAAGACTTCGTCGCCGGGCAGCTTGTCCACCGGCAGCGACTCGCCGGTGACCGGCGCCTGATTGACGAAGCTCTCACCCGCCGTGACCCGGCCGTCGAGTGGAATCTTGCCGCCGGGCTTCACCAGCACGATATCCCCCACCGCGACGTCGTCCACCGGCAGGAGCACGTCAGCGGTGCCGCGGCGGACGAGCGCCTCGGCGGGCGCGAGATCCATCAGCGCGCCGATGGCGCCGCGCGCGCGATCCATCGCCCGGACCTCGAGGAGCTGCGCCAGCGAGAACAGCAGCACGACCGAGGCGGCCTCGATCCATTCCCCGAGCGCGATCGCGCCGACGACCGCGACAACCATCAGCACGTTGATGTCGAGCAGCCCCGCCCGGGCGGAGACCGCGGCACGGCGGACGGTGAAGATGCCGCCGGCGGCGATCGAGAGCACGAACGGCGCCCATGCGAGCGGCCCGGCGACGCCGGCGAGCCGGAGCGCGATGCCGGCCAGGAAGAAGAAGGCTGACACGGCCGCCAGCCGGCCGCGCCGTCCCGCGGAGGCCGCCGAGGGCGCCGGCTCCTCGTGCTCGAGCCAGGCGCGCATGCCGGTCTGGGCCACCGCCTCGGCAATGGCGGCCGCCGACAGCCGTGCGGCGTCGTACTTGATGCGCAGGCGCTGCCCCATGACGTCGGCGTGCAGCGCCTCCAGGCCGGAGAGACGGTGCAGCCGGCGCTCGAGAATCGCCACTTCTTCGTGGCAGTCCATGCCTTCGACCTTGAAGGTGGACTCGGCGTGCAGCTCGCAGACGCGGCAGGTGCTCATCGGTGTTCTTCGACGTGGGTCCGGGCCTGCGTCAGCAGCGCCAGGATGTGGTGGTCGTCGATCGCGTAATAGACGAGCCGTCCGGCCCGCAGGCCGCGAACCAGCCGCATGCCGCGGAGCAGTCGGAGCTGGTGGGAGGCCGCGGACTCGCTGATGCCGACGAGCGAGGCGATGTCGCCGACGCAGAGCTCGCCGGCCGAGAGCACATCCAGGATCCGCACCCGCGTCGGATCGCCGAGCACGCGGAACGTCTCGGCGAGCGCTTCCACCGCGCGCGCGTCGATCAGGTTGCGGCGGCGCTCATCGGTGCTGGCAGGCCGGGCATGGACGGTCGGCTGAGCCGGCGTCGCGCCGGTTTCTGGGCTGGACATATGAATATATGAGCATTATCTCATACGTCGAGGGGCGAGACAATCCCGCCGAGACGCGCATCCGCCACACCGTGGCGCCTTGACACGCTTTTTGCTCTCTCGGTAGTATCCCTGATTGAGCTGTAATCGGCTTATTATCTATATCTTACGTGAGCGGAGCCGAAGTCGGCAGGATTCCCGCAACGGGAACAGCTGTCGAGATCGGGCAGCAGCAAGCGACGGAACGGAGAACGGCGTGATCGAGGTCCAGCACATTACCAAGCGCTACGGCCGGGTGACGGCCGTGGACGATGTCAGCTTTCGGGTGGAACGCGGCGAGATCCTGGGGTTCCTGGGGCCGAACGGCGCCGGCAAGACGACGACGATGCGGATTCTCACCGGCTACATGCCGGCCTCCGAGGGACGCGCCACCGTGGCCGGGTTCGACGTCTTCGACAAGCCCATCGAGGCCAAGCGCCGCACCGGCTACCTGCCCGAGACTCCTCCCCTTTACCCCGACATGACCGTCCGCGAATACCTCGACTTCGTCGGGCGGATCAAAGGGGTGCCCGGGTCGGAGCGGGCTCAACGCGTCGGCGCCGTCATGGAACGCACCCGCGTCGCCGACATGGCCGACCGGCACTGCGGCAAGCTGTCGAAGGGCTATCGCCAGCGCGTCGGGCTCGCGCAGGCGCTCATCCACAACCCCGAGGTGCTGATTCTCGACGAGCCGACCGCCGGCCTCGACCCCAAGCAGATCATCGAGACCCGCGATCTCATCCGCAGCCTCGCCGGCGACCACACCATCGTCCTCAGCACGCACATCCTCCCCGAAGTCGCGCAGACCTGCCAGCGCGTCGTCATCATCAACAAGGGGCATGTCGTTGCCGTCGACACTCCCGACAACCTGACGGCGCGGCTCAAGGGAGCGGCGACGATGTACGTGCAGGTGGCGTCGGACGGCGGGGATGCGGGCGCGGCGCTGGCGGCGGTGCCGGGCGTGAAGCGCGTGATCAGCGCCGATCACCGTCCCGCCGGGGCGGTGGAGGCCGAGGCGGCTCACGCCCAGGCATTCGAGGTCGAGAGCGAGCCGGATCTGGACGTGCGCCGCGAGCTGGCGCGCGCCGTCGTCACCCGCGGCTGGGGGCTGCTTGAGCTCCGTCCCGTCCGCATCAGCCTCGAGGACGTCTTCCTTCAGGTCACGACCGAAGAACTTCCGGAGGAGGCGCCCCATGCGTAACGTCATCGCCATCGCGGACAAAGAAGTGCGCGGCTACTTCGCCTCGCCGATCGGCTACATCCTGATCGGCCTGTTCGCGCTGCTGTTCGGCTATTTCTTCTACGTCTTCCTGATGATCTTCAACCAGCAGAGCCAGCAGATGATGCAGTTCGGGGCTGGCGGCGGCGCCAACATCAACCAGATGATGATCCGAGGCCTGTTCCAGAACGCCGCGGTGATCATCCTGTTCGTGATGCCGATGATCACGATGCGGACCTACTCGGAGGAGAAGCGCTCGGGCACCATCGAGCTGCTGCTCACCTCTCCCGTGACCGACCTCGAGATCATCCTCGGCAAGTTCTTCGGCGCGCTGGCGCTCTATGCCGCGATGCTGCTGGTCACCGTCCTCTACATGGTGATGCTGTTCAAGATCAGCAACCCGGAGTGGCGGCCGATTGCCGCCGGCTACCTCGGGCTGCTGCTGATGGGCAGCTGCTTCCTGTCCACCGGGCTCTTCATCTCCAGCCTGACCAAGAACCAGATTGTCGCCGGCTTCCTGACCTTCACCGCCTTCCTGATGCTCTGGGTGGTGAACTGGATCGGCGAGTCGGCGAGCCCGAACGTGCAGGCGCTGGTCTCCTACCTCTCGATCACCGAGCACCTGGACGACTTCGTGCGCGGCATCATCGACACCAAGCACGTCGTCTATTACCTCAGCTTCATCACTTTCGGATTGTTCCTGACGGCCCGGTCGGTCGACAGCGAGCGCTGGCGCGGATAGCGGACTTATGTTGAAACGAGTACTCGGACTCCTCGGCTGGCTGGGCGTGGCGCTGGTCTTCGCCGCGGTGGCGATCCGCTTCACGCGCCCCGAATGGCAGCAGTATTACGTCGGCCTGGCGCTGGCCGGCCTGGCCTGCACGCTGCTCTACATCCTCAGCCAGTGGCGCGAGATCGGACGGTCGCTGTCAGGCCGCCAGGCGCGCCTCGGCGGCATCGCCGCGGCCAGCGTCGTCGTGGTGCTGGCGATCCTGGTGGCGATCAACTATCTGGCGGCGCGCTACAACAAGCGCTGGGACCTGACCGCCGCCAAGCAGTTCTCGATCTCGGATCAGACCAAGAAGGTGCTGCAGGGGCTGCAGAAGCCCGTGCACATCCGCGTCTTCGACCGCAGCGACGGTTTTCCGCGCTTCCGCGAACGGCTCGACGAGTATCGCTACGCCTCGAAGCAGGTCAGCGTCGAGTACCTCGACCTCGAGCGGCGGCCGGCGCTGGCCAACCAGTTCCAGGTGCAGACCCCGGGCACGGTGGTGATCGAGTACGAGGGGCGCACCGAGAAAGTCAGCTCGGATGGCGAGCAGGAGCTGACCAACGGCCTGATCAAGCTCGTGCAGGGCAAGCAGCACAAGGTCTACTTCGTGCAGGGCCACGGCGAGAAGGCCACCGACGCCAGCGAGCGCGGCGGCTACAGCTCGATTGCCGGGGCGCTGACCTCGGACAATTTCCTCACCGAGAAGCTGGTGCTGGCGCAGCAGAAGGACGTGCCGGCGGACGCCGACGTCGTCGTGGTCGCCGGGCCGAAGACCGATTTCTTCCCGGCCGAAATCGAATCGCTCAAGCGCTTCCTCGCCAAAGGGGGGAAGGTCTTCTTCCTGCTCGATCCGCCGGATCGCGCCGACGCCCCCGAGCTCACCAACCTGGCGGCGCTGCTCAAGGACTGGGACATCGAGATTGGCGTCAACGTCGTCGTTGACGTCAGCGGCATGGGACAGCTGCTCGGGACCGACGTCTCGGTGCCGGTCGCCGCGAAGTACGACCCGCATCCGATCACCGACCGCTTTGAGCTGCTGACGGCGTTCCCGCTGGCGCGCTCGGTCAGCGCCATCAGCGGCGGCGTCAACGGCCGCAACGCCCAGAATCTCGTCGAGACCAGTGCCAAGAGCTGGGCGGAGAGCAACATCAAGGAGCTGACGACCACCGGCAAGGTGGCGCGCGAGCTCGACAAGGGGGACAAGGCCGGCCCGATCTCGCTGGCGGCAGCGGTTTCGGCGCCAGCCACTGACGCGGCGGCAGCCGCCCCGGAGGATCCGTCGAAGCCGGAGGACGCCTCGAAGCCGGAAACGCGGATTGCGGTGTTCGGCGATTCCGACTTCGTGACCAACGGCTACCTCGGCATCCCCGGCAACCGGGATCTGTTCCTCAACACGGTGAACTGGCTCGCGCAGCAGGAGAACCTGATTTCGATCCGGCCGCGGGAAGCCGGCGCCAGCACCCTGACGATGACGGCGGACGGGGCGCGGCGGATCTTCCTGCTCGCGGTGCTGATTATCCCCGGCCTGATCCTGGCGGCCGGGGTGCAGACCTGGTGGCGGAGGCGCTAGTGCGGGGATTTCGAGGGCTCCTGATCCTGGTGATCGTCGCGGTGCCGCTGGTCTGGTTCGCCTACCGCGAATCGCAGAAGGGGCCGGTCGATCCGAACGGCACCCACGACAAGGTGTTCACGGTCGAGGCGGCGAAGATCGACGAGATCGAGATCACGCCGGAAACGGGCGAGCGGACGACGCTGCGCCGCAACGGAACCGGCTGGGCGATCGTCCAGCCGGCGGTCACCGCGCCGCCGGACGAAGCGGCGGTGTCGGGCATCACCTCGGGCCTCGCCTCCCTGGAGATCCAGCGCGTCATCGACGAGAGCCCGGCCGACGTGACCGAGTTCGGCCTGGCGGCGCCGAAGGTCGAAGTGGCCTTCAAGAGCGGCGGCCAGCAGCACCGGCTGCAGCTCGGACAGAAGACCCCGTCCGGCACCGATGTCTACGCCCGGCTGGCCGATCAGAAGAAGGTCTTCCTGGTGTCGTCGTTCGTCGAGTCCACCTTCAACAAGAGCACCTTCGATCTCCAGGACAAGTCGGTGCTGAAGCTGGATCGGGAAAAGGTCGATGGCCTGTCGGTCACTGCCGGCGGCCCGGAGATGCGCTTCACCAAGACCAACGGCGAATGGATGCTGGCCGCGCCGGTCGACGCGCGTGCGGAATACAGCGCCGTGGACGGGCTGATCGCGCGCCTCGGCGGACTGCAGATGAGGTCGATTGCCGCCGCCGCTGCGGCCGGGAACTACGGCCTCGACAAACCCGCCGCGACGGTGCGGGTCGGGTCCGGGTCGTCGCAGGCCACCCTCGTCATCGGCGGCGCAGCCGCTGAGGGCACGGTCTACGCCCGCGACCTTGCCCGGCCGGCGGTGTTCACGATCGAGTCGTCGCTGCTCGAGGAGCTGAAGAAGGATCCGTCGGAATACCGCCAGAAGGACTTGTTCGACGCCCGGTCCTTCAACACCTCCAAGCTCGACATCGTTCGCCACGGCCAGACGGTTTCGTTCGCGAAGACAAAGGCCAAGGACAAGGACGGGAAAGAGACCGAGACGTGGCGGCAGACGGCGCCGACGGCGCGCGATGTCGCCGGCGGCACGGTCGAAGCCCTGATTTCGTCCGCCACCGCGGCGCGGGCGACGTCGTTTGCGCCGCCCGGCACCAGGATCGATACCGCCAGCCCGGAGCTGGTGGTGGCGCTCACGTTCGACGACAACAAGGAAGAGCGGGTCACGTTCGTCCGCACCGGTGCGACCGTCTACGCGGTGCGGGCCGGGGCGCAGGGCGCGGCCGTGGTTGAACCCGCCGAGATCGACACCATCGTCAAGGCGCTCGAGGCGGTGAAATAGCAGCTCCACGGCTCGCGCCGTACAATGGGCGGATGCGTGGCCTGTCGTGGTTGCTCGTCGCCCTCGGACTGATCGTCCTCGTGGCCACCGGGGTGTGGTTTTACGGCGCGCCGCCCCGGGAGGCTCGTTCGTCGAAGCCGGCGCCGGTCCAGATCGCCTGGCTTTACCAGCTCTACAGCCACAACCCCGCCGAGGCGGCAGCCGCCGCCGACTACGTGCGCAAGCTCGGGGCCGAGGCGCTGCCCGTGATCCACGCCACCCTCCAGGACCCGGAAGCGTCACCGGAGCGCGTCAAAGGCGCCATCAAGGCCTGCGCGCTGATCGGTCCGGCGGCGGCGCCTGCCGCCGACGAGGTCGCGGAGTCGCTCTCCGAGCCGGCGCTGACCTCCGAGGCCGCGGCGGCGCTCAGCTTCATGGGGCCGGCTGCCTTTCCACCGCTCCGGCGCGCGGTGTCGAGCAGCGAGCCGAACGTCCGGCGCGAAGCGCTGCGTTCGATTGGCAAGCTGAAGGATCGCGCCCCGCTCGACGGCCGCACGGTGGTGCCGCTGCTGGTTGCCGGCATGGTCGACGCGGACGCTGGCGTGCGCGCGGTTGCCGCAACCTACCTCGGCATCGTCCACGAGCAGCCGGCCGATTCGGTGCGGGTGTTGACCGAAGGGCTGGAGGATCCGGACGCGGACGTGCGGCGGTCCTCGGCCGAGGCGCTGGCGGCGTTTGGATCCGCGGCCGACCCGGCGCTGCCGGCGCTGCACCGCGCCGCCGGCGATGCCGATCCTGAAGTCGCGCGCGAAGCGGGCGTGACGCTGGTCAAGCTGCAGCCGGTGAAGTGATCCCGGCCGTGACGCCGCGGTTCAGAAGAGGCTGGTGGCGAAGCTGACCAGGTCGGCGGCGCCGCCCTGCAGCCCGCCGCCCTGTGCGAAATCCGGGCGGCCGCCCCCCTTGCCGCCAAACGCGGCGATCAGCTTCGTCAACGCTGCGGCACAGTCGAAAGACGCATCGCCGGCACGCGCGATCACCGCGAAGCCCGGCGACGGCGCGCTGAAGAGCATTGCGACATGCGCCGGACGCGAGGCGATGGCCGAGGCGATCGACTTGAGACCGGCCTGATCCCATCCTTCCAGAGACGCGATTACCACGACGGCATCGCCCCGGCGCACGGCGCCGGCCGCCAGCGCGTCGGCCTCGAAGCCGGCCAGCCGGGCGCGTGCGTCCTTGAGCAGCCGGCGGCTGTCGCGGGCCTCCGCCTGCAGCCGCTCGATGCCCGCCGGGAGCTCTTCGGGGAGCACCGATACCAGCCGGACACTCGCGGCCACGGCGCTGCGCTGGAGGCGGAAGGCGCGAAGCGCCCGCGCGCCGCAGACGAACTCGAGGCGGGTACCGCCCTTGACGCGCTCCGAGCCGAGCGCCGCGACCATGCCGACGCCGCCGGTCCGGGCCACGTGCGTGCCCCCGCACGCGGAGACATCGAACGCTTCGACGTCGACGATCCTGAGCTGCCCCTCACGCGCGGAGGCCTTTCTCAGCGGCAGCGACGCGGCGTCGCCGGCCTCCGCGAACCTGATCGTCACCGGCCGGTCCTCCGAGACGACGCGGTTGACCTCGTCTTCGGCGGCCTCGATCTCCTGCGCCGAGACCAGGCGCGCCAGGTCGATGGTGGCGGCGGCCGGGCCGAGGTGAAAGCTCTCGGTGCGGACCTGGAACAGCCGATCGAACGCCGCCGACAGCAGGTGCTGGCCGGTGTGCTGCTGCATGTGGTCGAAGCGCCGCACCCAGTCGATCGTGCCGTGCACCGCTCCCGCCTCGAGCGGGCGATCCACAATGTGGAGGATCTCGCCATCCTCACGATCGACGACCTCGATTACCGCGGCGGCGCCGAGGCGTCCGGTGTCGAACGGCTGGCCGCCGGAGGTGGGATAGAAGGCGGTGCGATCGAGGATGACGGCCGGGCGGCCGTCGTGGGTCTCGGCGCGCCTGACCTCGGCGTCGAAGGCGGTGAGGTACGAATCGGTGTAGTAGAGCCTGGTCGTCACGCGCGTTCGGGAGCGGAAGGGCGCGCCGGATCGCCGGCGCCGGCCTCGGCGAAGCCACGGGCGCGCAGCCGGCAGCTGTCACAGCCGCCGCAGGGTGCGCCGTCCGGGCCGGGATCGTAGCAGCTCAGCGTCAGCTCGTAGCGCAGACCGAGCTCCAGCCCGCGCCTGATGATGTCCGCCTTCGAGCGACGGAGCAGCGGCGCCAGGATGCGGAGCGGGCGCCCTTCCACTCCCGCTTTGGTCGCCAGCGCGGCGAGCCGCTCGAAGGCCGCGAGATACTCCGGCCGGCAGTCGGGGTACCCGGAATAGTCGAGGGCGTTGACGCCAAGAACGATGGCCTCGGCGCCGAGCACTTCGGCCCAGCCCATCGCCAGCGACAGAAAGACCGTGTTCCGCGCCGGCACGTAGGTGGCGGGAATGTCGGCGCCATCGAGCTCGCGCTGCTTGGGAATCGCGCCGTCGCCCACCAGCGCCGATCCACCGAACCCGGCCAGATCGACGTCGAGCTCGATGTGGCGGATCACGCCGAGATCCCTGGCCACCTCACGCGCGGCGGCAACCTCGCGGGCGTGGACCTGGCCGTAGCGGATGGTCAGGGCGTAGAGGGCGTAGCCCTCGGCACGCACCTCGGCTCCTGCCGTATACGAATCGAGCCCGCCGCTGAGCAGCAGCACTGCGCGCCTGTCCATGATCAGAC
>JBDTOB010000056.1:0-10773 GCA_039933435.1 Acidobacteriota bacterium
CAGCAGGCCTGCGCGCACGAGATGTTGCAGGCGGCGGTGCACTCGATGTAGAGCCGCGACGGCAGCGCCGGGACGTTGAGGTCGCGCTGCGGTGGTGCGGCGTCCCGGCCGAGCGGCAGCTTGAGCGGGCAGTCGCCGCAGAATTTCGAGCCGCCGCGATTCAGGTCCTGGCGCAGGCCGGAGGCGCGCTCGCCGGTCCAGACGGCGGCGATGCCTTCGGTCCTGACATCGCCGAGGACGCGCTTACCGTAGGGGTCGGCGCAGCCGCAGACCAGCCGTCCGTCGCAGAGCATCACCATCGTGCTCCACGGCCAGCTGCAGGTGAACCGGGTCGCGAGGTAGTTCAGGGCCACGGGTCATTTCCTGGTCAGTTTCTTCATGTAGGCGCCGAGCCGCTCGTTCTCGTAGGAGACGGTGTTCAGGAACAGGCTCTCGGCGAAGTACTGGCGGCGCTCGTCTTCGGACATCTGCTCGATCAGGTGCTGGATCTCCCGCACCATGTCCTCGAACGTCCGCTGCAGCTCCCGCTTCGCGGTGACCTCGATATACAGCGCTTCGAGCAGCGCCAGCAGGTCGCCGTCGAGCGCGACCTCGGTGCCGTTGGTCATGGTGATGGTGCGCATCGCTACGCTCCGAAGCTTTTGACGGCCGAGGGCTCGTCCGGGTGCACTTCGATGAAGTTCTGCGCGCCGGTCATGGTCAGCATCGTTTCGACGCGCTTCTGCACGCCGGCGAGCTTGAGCGCCCCGCCGGCGGCGTTGGCCTGGCGGTAGAGATCCATCAGACAGCCGATCGTGGCGCTGTCGACGTAGCCGACCGCGGAGAGGTCGACGACCACCTTGCGCTCGCCGGCGGCAATCAGGTCGGTGACCACGGTCGAGAACTCCGACAGCAGCGGGTACATCAGCCTCGACTCGCCGATGCGGACGACGGCCACGCCGTTGGCGTGGTCGGTACTGAGATTCATTCTGGTGCTCCGGTCCGCCGTGGCCGCGGACGCGCGGCCGACCCGCGACGCCGCCTGGCCATCGGCTGTTTGTCGTGCAGCCGCTTGAGCTGGCGCGCCAGCTCCAGTCGGCCGCGATTGATCCTCGACTTGACGGTCCCCTCGGGCAGCTCGAGACGATCGGCAATCTCCTGGTAGGACAGCTCCTGCAGATCGCGCAGCACGACCGCGGTCCGCAGCGCCAGCGGCAGCGTCTCGAGCGCCTGCCGCAGCTGCTGTCGCAAATCCTGGTGCTCGGCGGCCGCATACGGCGTCCGCTCCTTCGAGGCCGGCTGCAGATCGCTGGTGTCGACCTCCCGGGCGATGGTCTGCCGCTCCTTGCGGACGCTGCGGTAATGGTCGATGCAGAGGTTGCGGCTGATGCTGATGATCCAGGTCTGAAAGTTGGCGCGCCGGTCGAAGGTGGCCAGCGCCTTGAAGATCTTCAGGAAGATGTCCTGGGTCAGGTCCTCGGCTTCATCGTGGCGGCCGACGAACTTGTAGGCGACGTTGAAGACCTTGCGCCAGTTCTGGCGGACGATCGCCTCCCACGCTGCCTGGTCGCCGCGCAGGCATTGCTCGATGAGACTGTCGGGCGTCGCGGGCTGCGCCGCGGGTGAGTCAACAGACATGCGTCAGCGGTTCGTGGGTAGGCGGGCGAATTCACGGCATGATATCAAACAACTCCCCAAAAAGTGTCACGGGGCCAGGGGTGCCGGGGACACAGAGCCAAAGTGCCAGGGTGTACCGGGGCGGGTGATAGAATCGTGCATTCCAGTGACCGGATTTCAGCGTCTCGATAACCTCCTCGTGTGCGACGGCGTGGCGCTCGCGGATCTGGCCGCAGCCGAGGGCACGCCGCTCTATGTCTACAGCGCCGCCACCATCGCCGAGCGCTACCGGGCGATCGACGCGGCGTTCGGGTCGTATCCGCACGCGCTGCACTACGCGCTGAAGGCGAACTCGACGCTGGCCATCGCCCGGCTGCTGCGCGGCCTCGGCAGCCTGGCGGACGCCAATTCCGGGGGAGAGATCGACGTCGCCCTCCGCGCCGGGTTCATCCCCGATCAAATCGTCTTCACCGGCGTCGGCAAGACCACCGCGGAGCTGGCCCAGGCCATCGATCTCGGCGTCAAGACGATCAACGCCGAATCGGAGGGGGAGCTCGAGCGCATCGACCGGCTGGCGCGCGAGCGCCAGACCCGCGCCCGGGTGGCGCTGCGGGTCAATCCCGACATCGACGCCCGCAGCCATCCGCACATCTCGACCGGCCTCAAGACCAACAAGTTCGGCATCCCGCTCGACGCCGCCCGCGACATCGCCCGCCGCGCCGCCGCCCGCGACGGGCTGGAGGTGGTCGGCCTGCACATTCACGTCGGTTCGCAGATCACCGATCTGGATCCGCTGCGCCGCGCCGCCCAGGCGATCGTCACCCTCGCACGCGAGCTGCGAGACGACGGCATCGCCATCGATCATCTCGATCTGGGGGGCGGCCTCGGCATCTCCTACGACGGCTCGGCGGTGCCGGACGCCGCCGACTACGCCGCCGCGCTGCTGCCGGTGGTCAGGGACTCCGGCCTGGGCATCATCCTCGAGCCGGGCCGCAGCATCGTCGCCCCCGCCGGCGCGCTGCTGTCGCGGGTGGTGGACGTCAAGGACCGCCCCGACGGCAAGGTGTTCGTGATCCTCGACGCCGGCATGACCGAACTGCTGCGACCGATGCTCTACGGGTCGTTCCATCGCATCGAGCCGGTCGCCGCCTCGACGGCGCCGGAGATCGTCTGCGACATCGTCGGGCCGCTCTGCGAGAGCAGCGACACCCTCGGCAAGGACCGGCGGATGCCGAGGCCCGCGGTCGGCGACCTGATGGCCGTGCTCGATGCCGGGGCCTACGGCGCGGTGATGGCCTCCAATTACAACCGCCGCCCGCTGCCTCCCGAGATTCTCGTCGACGACGGCCGCTGGTCGCTCATCCGCCGCCGCCAGACCATCGACGACATCCTGGCGCTCGAGGCATGAGCGGCCTGCTGCTGGCGTTCGAAGGGCTGGACCAGAGCGGCAAGCAGACCCAGGCCGAGCGCGTCCGCGACCACGTCCGGGAGCGCGGCCGCGAGTGCCGGCTGCTGTCGTTTCCGGACTACACCTCCGCGATCGGCGCCGAGATCGGCCGCGCGCTCCACGGCGAGCGCGACTACGCCGCTGACGTGATGCAGCTGCTCTACGTCGCCAACCGCCACGAACGGCGCCAGGAGATGCGGCAGCTCCTCGACGCCGGCGCCGTACTGGTCTGCGACCGCTACCTGGCGTCGAGCATTGCCTACGGCGAGGCGCAGGGGCTCGATCCCGGCTGGCTTGCCGAGATCCAGCGCTTCCTGCCGCGGCCGGATCTCACCATCCTCCTCGACATCGCCCCGGCCACCGCGGTCGGCCGCAAGGCGAGCGGACGCGACCGCTACGAGCGCGATCTGGCGATGCTCTCGCGCGTGCGCGACAGCTACCGGCGCCAGGCGTCGCAGCCCGGCTGGCTGACGCTCGACGGCGAACGGCCGCGCGAGGCCGTCTCCGCCGACGTGCTCACGGCGCTCGCGACACGACTCGCGCAGCCGTCAGCGCCCTGACCTCGCGCGCCCCGGCCTCGATCAGCGCCCGCGCGCAGGCGTCGAGGGTCGCCCCCGTCGTGCTGACATCATCCACCAGCACCACCACCGCGCCGCCGAGCCGTGCCGCACGCGCGACCCGGAAGGCGCCGCGCACGTTGGCCTGGCGCGCCTCCGCCGGCAGGTCGGTCTGCGACGGCGTCGCCCGCACGCGCGCCAGCGCCCGCACCGCCGGCAGCGGCAGGTGCCGGGCAATCTCCTCCGCCTGGTTGAAGCCCCGCTGCCGTTGCCGCGAACGATGCAGCGGCACCGGCACGACGACGTCGGCGCCGTCGAGCACCGCCCGGCCGGCGAGGGCGAGCCGCGCCGCCAGCGCCGGGGCCACCGACCGCCGCCCGCCGTACTTCAGGGCGTGCACGATCGCGCGCAGCGCCCCCTCGTAGGGCCCGATTGCCCGCGCCAGACGGATCGGCCGCGGCGTACGCCGGCAGCGGTCGCAGGGGGCTGGGGTCAGGACGCGCCAGGAGGGAAGCGGATCGCCGCAGGCGGCGCAGAGAGGAGGCACGATGGGCGCGATGGCCGCCCAACACGCCGCGCAGACGCTGCCGCGGGTCGGAGCGTCGAGCGGGGCGTCGCACGCCGCGCAGCAGGGGGCGAGCAGCAGCGCCAGCGCCGCATCGAGCAGCAGGCGGGCCGCGGCCGGACGCGGCGCCGCGGGCGCGCTGGCGTCAGGCGGTCGGGGCCGCGGGCTCCTCGTCGGATACTTCGATGCGCTCGGCATCACCCCACAGCCTCTCGAGCGAATAGAACGCCCGCGTCTGCGGGGTGAAGACGTGCACGATGAACGTGAAATAGTCCATCAGCACCCACTCCGCGCGCTCGTAGCCTTCGACGTGCGCCGGCCGGATCTTCGCCGTCCGCAGCGCGTCCTCGATCCCGTCGGCGATCGCCTTGACCTGGCGCTGACTGTTGCCGGAGCAGAGCACGAAGAAGTCGGTGAACGCCGGCGTCTCGCGCAGGTCGAGCACCACGACGTCGGCCGCCTTCTTGTCGAGCGCGGCGCGAACCGCCTTGCTGACCTCCCCGGTCAGCCGGCGTTTGCCGCCCGTCGCGATTCGCCGTTTTTCAGTTTTGGCCATGCAAGTGATTCGCCGCCGGCGCTCCCGGAGCCGCCGCGTAAAGCCCGTGTTGAAGAATATGTGTTTCGACCGCCGCGGGCACCAGCCCGTTCAGCGCCTCGCGGGCGGCGAGCCGCCGGCGCACTTCCGTCGAGGAGACATCCGGCGTCGGGGCGTCGACCAGGAAAATGCCCGGTCCGCCGGCTGTCGAGGGCTCCAGCCGATCCGCCGCCGTCATCCGGCCGGCAAGCGCCGGCAGCCGCTCCCGCATGCGTCCCGCAGGGAATCCCGGCCGCGACACCACCACGAAATTGGCCAGGTCCAGGACCTCGGGATACCGGTGCCACGTGGCAATATCCGCGAAGGCGTCGGCGCCGGTGATGAAGAAAATCTGCGATCGATCCACTCCCGAACGCTCCTGGAACCGTGTCAGGGTGTCAACCGTGTAGGAAGGTCCGGGCGCCGACAGCTCCAGGTCGCTGGCCACCAGCCCCTCGACGCCGTTCACCGCCAGCGCGCACATCGCAAAGCGGTGATAACAGGACGCGATCGGCTGCACCTGCCGGTGCGGCGGCACCCGCGACGGCAGCACGATGACCTTCTCCAGGTCGAGCGCGCCGCGCGCCGCGCGCGCGGTCTCGACGTGCCCGATGTGGATCGGGTCGAGCGTGCCGCCCAGCAATCCGATGCGGCCGGCGGCCCTCATTCCGTCAGGCGGATCCCGGCACGATCCGACGCGGGGTCATCCCCGTCGGCAACCGGCGCGGGCTCGACCCGCGAGGCCGCGACCTTCTGCCACACCGCCTCGAGCAGGGCCTCGACGCCCTCACCAGACACCGCCGACACCTTATAGAGCGGAATCCCCAGCCCATCGAGATGCGCCTGGAGCCGCTCCAGCCGCTCCGGCTCGTCGAGCGCATCGATCTTGTTGGCCGCCGCCAGCACCGGCTTCTGTGCCAGCCGCTCCCCGGACGCATCACGCCCCGGAAACAGCTCCAGCTCGCGGACGATGACGTCGTAGTCCTTGACCGGGTCCCGCCCGCTCAGCGACGAGACGTCGACCAGGTGCACCAGCACCTTGGTGCGCTCGAGATGGCTGAGGAATCGATGTCCCAGCCCATGCCCCTCATGCGCGCCCTCGATCAGCCCCGGCACGTCCGCCACCACGAACGATCGCTCGCCCGACAACCCCACCACGCCGAGATTCGGAATCAGCGTCGTGAACGGGTAGTCGGCAATCTTCGGCCGCGCCGCGGAGATGCGCGCGATCATCGTCGACTTGCCCGCATTCGGATACCCGAGCAGCCCGACGTCGGCGAGCAGCTTGAGGTGAAACCGCAGGTCCTTCTCCTCGCCGGGCAGGCCGGGCTGGGTCCGGCGCGGCGCGCGGTTGGTGGAGGTCGCGAACGAGGCGTTGCCGTGGCCGCCCAGCCCGCCCTTGGCGAGCTGCACCCGCTCCCCCTCGACGGTGAGGTCGGCGATCTGCACGTAGGTCTCGTCCTGCTTCTCGTAGACCATGGTGCCGATCGGCACCGCCAGCTCGATGTCGGCGCCGTTCTTCCCGGTACGGTTCGATCCCTCGCCGTGGCCGCCGCGGCCGGCCGAGAAGATTTTCTGGAAGCGGAAATTGAGGAGCGTATTGAGGTTGGCCTGGGCGATCAGATAGACCGAGCCACCGGGACCGCCGTCGCCGCCGCTCGGACCGCCGCGGGGCACGAACTTCTCGCGCCTGAAGGCCATGGCGCCGCGCCCGCCGTGGCCGGCGACGACGTGGATGTCGACTTCGTCTACGAACACAGGGTGCACACGGGGCTGGCGCCCCGCGCGCCGTCAGGCCTCGCCACTAGCCCTGGAGCGGGACGATGCTGATCACGCGCCCGCGGGCGCCGTGGTCCTCGAACTTGACCGTACCGTCGACCTTTGCAAACAGCGTGTCGTCCTTGCCCAGGCCGACGTTCAGGCCGGGGCGGAACTTGCGTCCGCGCTGCCTGACCAGGATCGACCCGCCGGTGACGACGTTGCCGTCGTGGCGTTTGACGCCGAGCCGCTGGGCGTTGCTGTCGCGGCCGTTACGTGAACTGCCCTGTCCCTTTTTTGTAGCCATGATTCTCGCTTATCCGACGATGTCGGTCACGCGGATGCGCGTGTAGGTGCTGCGGTGCCCGCGGGTCTTGCGGAAGCCCTTGCGCCGCTTCTTCTTGAACACCACGATCTTCGGACCGCGCGACTCGCCGTCGACGATGCCGACGACCCTGGCGTTGGCCACGAAAGGGGCGCCGGCGAGCATCTCGCCACCGTCCTTTTCCAGGAACAGGACCTGATCGAACGTGATTTCCTTGCCGACCTCGGCCTCGACGCGGTCAACCGTGACCACGGAGCCCGGATCGACTCTGACCTGACGCCCGCCCGTTTGAATGATTGCGAACACGTTCCACATCCTCCGTCGGCCCGCGCGGTGCAGGCCCGTTCGTCTTCCGGCCTGCCCGGACGCGAAATCCGGCGCTCTGGCAAAGGATTCAGGGTAGCACGGACAGGCCTTCCGCGCCAAGCCGCAGCGGTGAGCCGGCCTACCTCAGCAGGACCCGGGTGCCGCGGATTTTCTGGGTGCTGAGCGTGCCGAGGAAGGTCGGCAGCACCTTGTCCATCAGCTCGAAATACGAGGACAGCGCCGGCGTGTTCTGCTGCGCGTTGTAGAGAATCTCCTCGTGCATCGTCTCGCTGTGCAGCGTCGCCCCGGTGCGGCCGTCGATGAAGATGAACTTCGGCGTCAGCACGAAGCCCTTGCGCTCCATGTAGGTGCGGACCGGCACCACCGTGCGGCGCCCGAGCTGATCGTACTGCTCGATGTTGCGGGTCACGAAGCCGGAGGTCTGGTGCGGCGTGAACAGCACCGTTCCGGTGACGATCAACGGGTTCTCGTACTCCTCGCCGATCTTCTTCCAGAAGGCGACGTCGGCGAAGATCGACTGGTACTTCTCGAGATCCTTTTCGCTCTTGATGCGGAGCTCGGCCGCGGTCGGCGCGGGCGGGGCGCCGCCGGATGCCGACGGGGCGACATCGGGCGCCGGCAGAGCCGGGACCGGCGCCGGCGCGCCGGCCGCCGGCTCGACCCGGGCGCCGGCAGCCTTCGCCTGGTCGGCGGCCATCTCCGCGAGCGGCAGGACTTCCGCCTCGATCACCCGGAGACTGGACTTCGATCGCAGCTGGCTGCGCAGCAGACGCACGGTCTCGAGGTTCGCATCGACGTCGTCTGTACCGCCGCTGATGAAGCCGGCGACGAGGACGCGGCGGAACATCGACACATCCATCTTCGCGGTGATCGGCGTCTCGATCGGCACCTCGAAGAAGTTCGTGCAGGCGCTCACCGACGCGAGCACCACCAGGCTAGCGATCGTCGCGGCGCTTCGTGCGGTCATTGATTTCTTTGAAGAGATCGTAGTTCTGGCGGATGAGTTCGTTCCTCGGCTCGAGGCCGACCGCCTTGTCGTAGGCTTTGCGCGCTTCGTCGAACTTCCCCTCGTGCTCGTAGCCGATCGCGAGGTTGTTCCAGGCCGCCGCGTAGGTCGGGTCGATCTCCACCGCCTTCTGCCAGCGGTAGGTCGCCTCCTTCCAGAGGCCGTTCTGCGCCACCTTGATGCCGAACTCGACCTGCGACTTGGCGGTCGAGCGCGCGTCCGCCAACGCGGGCGAGGCAAGAGCCGCGAACGCCACGACCGCCACGAGAGCTCGAAACTGCATGGGGACTCGATCCACTATATAACGACCCCTCCGGGCGGCCGCAAGTTGTTTAACCAGCAGGCGGCAACACCAATCGTCCTGCTGACGGAGCAATGGGCGTACCAGCAGATTCCCGCGCGCACGACTGAAACACGCGGACAACTGCGCCCCTTTCCGTAAACCGTTCACGCACTCCGTAAGTAGCTGCATTGCGCAAGTGACACCCGGCACCTATAATCCGGACAGAGGGGTCGGACCACCGGGGAGGCACTCATGGACCTTCACGCTGCGGTGGCCGTCTCGATGCTTCCGGCATCCCGCGCCAGGGCCTGCGCGATCTTCAAGGCGCTCCGGCAGGCGCACCCGTCCGCCGGCCCCGTCGAGGTGCTCGAGGGGCTCGGCGTGCCACCCGGCGAGCGATTACCGATTGCCCAACGAGCCGGGGAAGCGGCCTCACGCGCCCTCGACGCGGCACCGCCGCTCGGCATCGCTCCGATCCCCTGGTTCGATCCCCGCTACAGCGCCCTGCTCGAGTGCACCACCGATCCTCCGCCGGTTCTGTGGGCGCGCGGCGACGCCTCCTGTCTTTCCCTACGTGCGGTTGCCATCGTTGGATCTCGCGCGGCGACGCCGTACGCGCTCGACGTCGCGCAGCGCCTGGCGGCCGAGCTGGCCGGCCGGGGGATCGTCGTGGCGAGCGGGCTGGCTCGCGGCGCCGACTCAGCCGCCCACCGTGGCGCACTCGACGCCGCCGGACGGACCATCGCGGTCCTCGGTTCCGGGCTCGATCAGGTCTATCCGGCGGAACATCAGGAGCTCGCGGATATCATTGCGGAGACAGGACTTCTCATCTCCGAGCTGGGTCCAGGCGCGTACCCGCTTCCTGAGCACTTTCCGCTGCGGAACCGGATCATCAGTGGGATCTCGCTTGCCGTGGTCGTCGTCGAAGCCTCGGAGAAGAGCGGCTCGCTCATCACGGCGCGATGCGCCATGGAACAGGGGCGGGACGTGATGGCCGTGCCCGGCAGTATCCTGACCGGCCGGAACCGGGGGTCGCACAGTCTCTTAAAGGATGGCGCGCGGATGGTCGAAACCGCGGATGACATCCTTGATGAGCTGGGCTGGCCGGGCGTCCGGCTCGAGCCCGCGCCGGTCCGGAAAGGCCCCCGCGACCCGGTCCTGGCTCGGCTGGAGCCGGGCGAGGGGTCGAGCCTGGATGAGCTGGTCGAGGCGACCGGCGTCCTCCCCTCCCGGCTGCTGACGCGGCTGATGGAGCTCGAACTGGACGGTCACGTCCGCCGGGACGGCGGCCGGTTCTTTCGCTTACGCTGAATCGGCCGCGGATGGTCGCCCCTCCAGGCCGGGGGGCGCCCGGTTCGAGGTCCCGGGATGCCCGGACCGGCCGGGGTGATATGGTCTTAACGAGCCCGCGTCCGGAAGTTGAATCGTCGCGGTGATGGTGTGGGGCAGGCTGCCCCGGCGCCAGCTGACGACAGAAGCAGGTAGTCATGTCCAAGGCACTGGTCGTGGTGGAATCGCCGGCAAAGGCGAAAACCATCAACAAATATCTCGGCCGCAATTACACGGTGATCGCGTCGATGGGGCACGTCCGCGATCTCCCGAAGAGCAAGCTGGGCGTCGACATCGACAGCAACTTCGAACCGTCCTACGAGGTCATCGCCAGCCGCAAGAAGGTCCTCAAGGACCTCAAGGACGCGGCCAAGGGGGCCGACGAGATCTTCATCGCGACCGACCCGGACCGTGAAGGCGAGGCGATCGGCTGGCACATCGCGGAAGAGTTCGGTGCCGCGGCGCGCAAGAAGATCCGCCGGCTGATGTTCAACGAGATCACCAAGAAAGGGGTGCTGGCGGCGCTCGAGCACCCGACCGCGATCAACCAGCAGATGGTCGACGCGCAGCAGGCCCGGCGGGTCCTCGATCGGCTGGTCGGCTACAAGATCAGCCCGATCCTCTGGGACAAGGTGCGCCGCGGCCTGAGCGCCGGGCGGGTGCAGTCGGTGGCGCTGAAGCTGGTCTGCGATCGGGAGCGCGAGATCGACGTCTTCACGCCTGAAGAGTACTGGAACATCACCGCGCGGCTGGCCGGCGCGGTGCCGCCGGAATTCGACGCCAAGCTGCTCAAGCGCGGCGGCGCGGCGATCAAAGTCACCAGCCAGGCCGAATCGGACGCGGTCCTCGCGGGGCTGACGCAGGCCTCCTGGCAGGTCAGCACCGTCGTCACCAAGGAACGGAAGAAGGGGGCGGTGCCGCCGTTCATCACCAGCAAGCTGCAGCAGGCGGCGCGCTTCCCGGTGAAGAAGACGATGATGATCGCGCAGCAGCTCTACGAGGGCAT
>JBDTOB010000057.1:0-10481 GCA_039933435.1 Acidobacteriota bacterium
GCCACGACGCTGTCGAGCCTTGATTCGATGATCGTCCGTTCGAGCATGACGGCGGCGCGCTTCAGCGGGACACCACTGGACCTCGACGCCCTGGCCGTCCAGGCCGAAGTCGATGCCGTGCTCACCGGCACCCTGCTCGGCGTCGGCGGCCGGCTGCGGCTGAACGCCCAGCTGGTCTCGGTGCCCGAAGGGACCATCCTCTGGTCCGACCGCCTCGACGTGCCGATTGACGACGTCATCCGGGTGCAGGACGAGCTGAGCGAACGGATTGCCGATTCCCTGGCGGTGCCGGTGTCTCCGCGCGAGCAGGAGATGCTGCGCCGCGACGCTCCGGCCAGCCCGCGCGCCTACGAGCTCTACCTGCGCGGCAACAGCCACTTTTACGACTCAGAGGGATGGACGATCGCGCGGGACCTCTACCTCGAGTGCGTCAGCGGCGACCCCGGCTTCGCCCCCGCATGGGCGCGGCTGGGGCGCTGCTACCGCCTGACCGCGAAGTTCCGGTCGAAGACCATCGAGGAAGTGCGCGACAACCTCAAGCGCGCGGAGGTTTCGTTCACGAAGGCGTTCGAGCTCAACCCCGATCTGCCGATCGCGCATCATCTCTATACCGCCCTCGAGACGGACCTGGGCCGTGCCGAGGAGGCGATGCTGCGCCTGGTCCGCCGGACCCGGAGCCGGCGAGCGGATCCGGAGCTCTATGCGGGCCTGGTGCACGCCTGCCGCTACTGCGGGCTGCTCGACGCTTCGGTTGCCGCTCATCTGCGCGCGCGCGAGCTCGATCCGCAGATTGCCACCAGCGTCGGACCGACCTACTGGATGCTCGGCGACAACGAACGGGCGATCGAGGGGTACTCGGGGTTCTTCGTCGGACTGCCGCAGGCCACGCTCGGGCGCGACGCCGAGGCGATTGCCGCGGCGAGAACCTCGGCCGCGACGGTACGCGATCCGATGACGCGCTCGTACCAGACGCTGCTGCCGCTGCTCCTGGAAGGGCGGCTCGACGAGTGCCGGCGGCTGCTCGACGAGCTTGCGCCGCGCAACCCCGACCCGGAATCGGTGTTCCTTATCGCCCGCACCTATGCAAGAGTCGGCGCCACCGATGCGGCGTTGACCCAGTTCGAACGCGCCGTCGACATGGGCTTTCTCGTGTCGGAGTGGTTCGTGCGCGATCCCTGGCTGGCGACCCTCGCCGCCGAGCCGCGGTTCCAGGTCGCCCTCGGCCGCGCCGAGCGCCGCCATGCCGACGCCGCGCGGAAGTTCCGCGAGGCCGGGGGCGAGCGGCTGCTCGGCCTGGCGCGAGTCTGACCGCCGAGGCATGCGCCCCGGCGGTCCGCCCGCGTGCTAGTGCGCCGCGCCGGTCTTCTTCGACGGATCGTCGGCTGGGTTCACGTAGTTGATGACGAAGGGGCCAGGCCCGTAAATCTGAACGATGACCTCTCCCCTCGCAGTGGCGAAGTGGCGCATCCGCATCGGCATCTTCACGAACGAGCCGACCGTGAAGTCGTGGAGCCCGGCTTCGCTGTAGGCGTCCCCCATCCCGGCCCGGAAGGTGCCCTGGACGACGACGATGTTCTCGTCGGTGGGGTGCCAGTGGGCGGGAATTTTGTAGCCGTCTGGTAACTTGAGCCGGATCGTGAAGAACCCGGGCTTGAACGGGTCGCCGTCGAGCACCGCGACCTGCGCACCCGCAGGCAGCACCGGCGGCGCCGGGCCCCACTTCATGTCCCCGGGGTTGAGCAGCACGTGAGCGGCGGGTGCGGACGCCGCCGGTGTGGTCGGTTTGTCGGCCTTTGCGGGCGCCTGGGCGCTTCCGGCCATCGTGGACGCGCCCATCGCGAGCGCCATCAAAAACATCTGCATGCTGTCCTCCTGATTTATAAGGCGACGCAGCCGCCGAAATCGGATCATCGCCGCACCCGGCGTCTGCCCGGCTGCCACAGCCTCGACCGTATTATCGCTAATCTTCCGATCACGGGGGACCAACCGGCCACACTCCCGGGGCAGACAAGTGAGCACCCGAGTACAATGCGGCGCCGGCTGCATTTGCGGCGGTCGACAGTCCGAAAGGGTCCATGCGTCTGAACCAGGTCTCGCTCCAGACCCGCGCCGGGAAGGTGCGGCTGACGGGGGAGGTGGAGCGCGAGCGGCAGCCCGAACCGTTCGAGCTTTACTTCGAATTTCCCATCGCCTACGAATCGTTCGTCGCGCCGTCGCCGGACCCGTTCGCGGTGGCTATGCTGATTCCCGCGATGCAGCGGGGAGAGACCCTGACCATCGTTCCGCCGGTCTCCCCGCGGCTGCTGTTCAACCTGGGGCGGGTCCGCGACATCCTCCATACCTGGCACCCCGAACTGCAGCGCGTGGAAATCAACGCCAGGCCCAGGTCCGCTGACCCCGCACCGCTGGCGACGCGGGCGGCCACCTTCTTCTCCGGCGGCGTCGATTCGTTCTATACCCTGCTCAACCGGCGCGCCCGGGAACCGCTGCCGGCGCCGCTGACCCATGTCGTGTTCATGCGCGGGCTCGAGAAGCCGCTCGATTTCCTGCGGGGTGTGGAAGCGTCCGAGCAGCTGGTCCAGTCGATTGCCGCCGAGGCGGGTGTGGAGTGCATCGTCGGCGAGAGCAACCTGCGGACCCACTTCGACGCCGACTGGCTGTATCTCTACTGCGGCAGCGGCCTGGCGGCCACGGCATTGAGCCTGGGCCACGGCTTCAGCCACGTCTGCATTCCCTCGACGCATTCGTACCGGAACCCCATTCCCATCGGCACCACCCCGATCGTCGACGAACGCTTCTCGTCGGATCGCGTCCAGGTGGTGCACGACGGCGCAGAGCTGGGCCGTCCGGACAAGCTGGCACGCATCCTGGAATGGGATCGCCGCCTGGTGCTGAAGTGCCTCCGGGTGTGCGTCATGAACTACGGCGGCGCCTACAACTGCTGTGAGTGCCGGAAATGCGTCCGCACCATGGCGCCGCTGCGGTCGCTCGGGCTCCTGGACGAGGCGGTGACGTTTCCGAACAAAGCCACTGGCCACTGGGCGGAGCTCTTCAGGCTCGACAGCCTGGCGCTGGTGGAAGAGAACCTGGCGTTCGCGCGCGCCGTCCCTGGTGATCCGGCGCTGACCGCGCTGCTCGAGCGCATCGTCCTGCGCCGCCGGCGCAAGGAGGCGCTGCGGACGCTGCTGCTCAATTCCCCGCTGAAGGGGGCGCTGCCGGTGGTGGTGGGCACCAGGCGCCGCCTGCACGGGCTCACACAGCGCTGGCGCGGGACGGCGGCGCGGTAATCCGGGCGCCGATCACTCTGAAGGCAACTCGACGGGGCTCGCGACAGGCCGCTCGACGCTGCTCGCGACAGGCATCTCGATGAAGCTGGCGGCGCCGGCGGCGTGATAGATGCGCTCTGTCGCCTTGACGTAATCGCCAGGCGCCGCAAAAAAGATGTTCGGGACGAACGTCTGCGGGTTGCGGTCGTAGAGCGGGAAAAGGCTCGACTGCACCTGCACCATGACCCGGTGGCCGCGGCCGAAGACATGGTTCACGGTCGGCAGGATGAACCGGTAGGGCAGCGGCGTATTCGGCGTGATCGCCTGTGGATGCTCGAAGCTCTCACGGTAGCGGCCGCGGAAGATGTCGAGCGAGATCGGCAGCTGATAGCCCCCCATCGCCGGCTCGCTGGGGACCTCGGCGGGGAAGACGTCGATGAGCTTGACGACCCAGTCCACGTCGCTGCCGCTGGTTGACGCCACCAGGTTGACACGGGGCGTACCGCTGAGGCGCAGCGGCGATGTCAGCGGCTCGGTGACGTAGGTCAGGACATCGGGACGGCCGTCCACGAAGCGCTGGTCGGTCACCAGCCAGCGCCGCCAGGCGTCGGTGTCGCTGAACCGCACCGGGCGCGGCGAGAACGGCACCGGCTTCGCCGGGTCGGAGACGTAGGCGTCGAAGGCGTCGGCCGCGCTGACGTCGGATGCGGGTGCGGTGAAGGACAGCTTGCCGTCGGCGGCGAGGTAGAGCGGCCGCGACGTGGCCTCGCAGCCGCTGGCGCACGACAGCGGCCAGGCCTTGAACCGCTCCCAGTGATTCTCGCCGGTGTTGTAGATCAGCACCGGCGGCGTGTCGGCTTTCGGGGCGCCGTCCTTCAGATACTGATCGAAGAACGGCTTGAGGATGTCGCGGCGGAACTGCGCCGTGGTGTCGCCGTTCCAGTGCAGCGGCCCGAGCGTCTCTCCCTCGCGGTTGATCTGGCTGTGGAACCAGGGGCCCATCACCAGGTAGTTCATCGTGTTGGACGTGTCCTTCGGCTCCGTGGCCTCGTAGCTGCGGATCGCCCCCCACATGTCTTCCTGATCCCACAGCCCCTGCAGCCACATCGTCGGCACCGTCAGCGGCTGCGCCGCCATGACCTTGTCGAGCGCCTGCCCCTGCCAGAAGGCGTCGTAGGCGGGGTGCTCGGATATTTTGTGCCACCAAGGCAGCTGATCGAAGCCGGCGGCCCTGGCGAATGACCCCGCGGAGCCGGCGTGGAGGAAGTTGTCGTAGTCGTCATAGCCCTGGCGCGGGATGGCGAAGCCCTCGCCGCGTTGCGCGGTCTGCTGCTTGAAGTAATCGAGATTGACCTGGCGGAAGGCGCCGAAGTGGAACCAGTCATCGCCCATCCAGCCGTCGACCATCGGGCTCATCGGCACCGCGGCCTTGAGCGCGGGATGGGGATGGACCAGCGCCATGACCACCGTGAACCCCTCGTAGGAACTGCCCAGCATCCCGACCTTGCCGTTGCTCTCCGGTACGTGCGTCACCAGCCACTCGATGGTGTCGTAGGCGTCGGTCGAGTGATCGACGTCGGAGCTGTTCAACGGGCCGCGCAGCGGCCGGGTCATCACGTAATCCCCTTCCGAGTGGTACTTGCCGCGCACATCCTGATAGACGCGGATGTAGCCGTCGGCCGCGAAGACCTCGTCGGCCAGCGGCAGCGTCGCCAGCATGCTGCCCGAGCGGTTGCGCCTGGCGCGCTTCTCGGCGTCGTAGGGCGTCCTCGTCAGCAGCAGCGGCGCCCCCTTCGCGTCCGTGGGCACGACGATCACGGTGTAGAGCCTGATGCCGTCGCGCATCGGGATCATCACCTCGCGCTTGACATAGTCGAACGACGCGGTCGGGACGGTGAAGGCAGGGGGAATGTCCGGCGTCAGCGGCCGGGTCTGGCCGCTGAGACCGGCGACGAGAACGAGGAGCACGGCGGCGGCAATGGCAGCGCGCCGCAGGATGTCGAGGCTGCGAGGGGGCGTGGCGGTCATACCGACATGGTAACGCCGCTCAGCCGCCTGCGTCGCTACGACACGGATCGTCAGAACGAGAACGTGCCGAAGAACGCCGAGCGCTTGTTCGGGTCACTCCACTTGGTGCCCAGCGCCGCGCCGCTGAAGGCATTCTCGGAGGTCGTGCCCATGGCGGCGTCGTCGACCACCGACAGCGGGTGGAACCACTGCTTGCCGCCGCAGGTCGGGTCGTGCGTCATCACCTTGGCGACGTTGAGGTGCAGCGACGAGGTCGCGACGCGAATCGCCTGTCCTTCGTCGACGAACTGGATGGCGGTCGGGGTGAGTTCGACGACCGTGCCGACGACTCCCTTCGAGAGCTGGGTCGCCATCGAGACCAGCGCCGCGCGCTGGATCGGCGTGGCGCGCTCGTCCACGAACAGCGCCGAGCGCGTGTGCGCGACGTCGCCGCCCATCTCGCGGATCCCGAGGTTGACGTCGCCGGCGACGGCGGCGACCACGGCGAGGCCGTTCAGCGAGATGCCGTTGAAGCTGCCGCGGGTCACCTTCCAGGCGAGCAGCGCCTCACGCCCGGTCGTTGCCGCCTCGCCGTTCATGATGCAGCCGCCGGTGAAGACCTCCGCGGTGCGCACTTCGACGTAGGCGCCGGAGATCGAGGGGCCGCCCGCGCGGAGAAGAGGCGTGGCCATCAGCCCCGCCAGCGCCGCCGTCAGTACCACTCGCTTCATGACCGGGTCCTTTCTTGCTATCTTCGAGCGGCCGTGTGCCCGGCCGGTCTTCACAATCTGCAGCAGCCGCGGCCGCTCCGGCAGACATCGGGCCGGACCGGCTCCCCGTCGGGGCCGAAGCCGCTCTGGGTGTCCACGCACCAGTAGGCTGCCGTCTCATACGAATCATAGAACGTCGCCTCCGCCGGATCCACTACCGAGCCGACGTACATGCTCTTGGTGCGGAGGCGGAGGCAGTGAAGCCCAACGGTAATCTTCGGGGACGTCAGCGATTCCATGGCGCTTGCTCCACTTCAGACTGTTGCGATGCCGGCGGCGTTGAGGATCGCACGCTTGACGGCCGTTTTCGCGACCTGGATCTTGTAGGCGTTCTGGCTGAGCGGGCGGGCATCCCGGAGCGCCGCCTCAGCCGCGGCGATCGCCGTCTCTTCCGTGAGCGGCTTGCCGACCAGCGCCGCCTCGGCCGCCGGCGACCGCCAGGGCACCGGCGCCACCGCCCCCATCACCACCCGCGCCGTCCGGACCGTGTCGCCCGTCATCGCCACCACGACCGTGGCGAAGGCGATCGGCCAGTCGTGCGATTCCTTGTAGCGGACCTCGTAGTGGCCGCTGCGAACCGCCCCCGGCGGCGGCAGGATGACGTGCGTGAGCAACTCGTCGGCGGCGAGGACGTTTTCCGTGCGCACGTTCTGGAGCGTCGGCATGGTGAAGTAGTCCGCCGCCGCGACCAGCCGCTCTCCGCGGGGACCCGCCAGCCGGAACGTCGCCCCGTAGGCGAGCGACGGCACCGCCAGGCTCGAGGGGTGGACGATGAACGTCGGGCCGCCCCCGAAAATCGCGTGGAACTGGTTTTCGCCCGCCGGAGAGAAGCACTGGTTGCCTCCCTTCTTGAAGCAGACGAACTCCTCGTTGCGGTAGTACCAGCACCGGGGCCGCTGGTTGAGGTTGCCCCCGACCGTGCCCTGGTTGCGAATCTGCGGCGTCCCGACTTCGATGGCGGCCAGCGCGATCGCCGGATATAGCTTGGCCACCTGGGCGTGCGCGGCGAGATCGACCAGCTTCATGGCGGCGCCGATCTTCAGGCCGCCGCCGGGTGTCGCCGTGACGCCGGCGTCGAGCGCCCCCTTGACGTTGACGATCCGGTCCGGCTGGGAGATGTAGTCCTTGAGCCGCGCCAGCAGGTCCTGCCCGCCGGCGAGCGGCATCACCAGGTCGCGATCGCTGCCGAGCGCGGCCACCGCTTCTTTTTCGTTCTTCGGATTGACGTACGAAAACGCTTTCACCGCAGTCCTCCTCGTTGTGCAGGGACTATGCCCGGCGCTGTGCCAGCGTCTGCAGAATTTTCGCCGGCGTCAGCGGCAGGCTGCGCACGGTTACGCCGATGGCATTGCGTACCGCATTGGTGATGGCTGCCGCGGTCGACACCGTCGGCGGCTCGCCGATGCCGATGACGCCGCGCTCCGGCTGGTCGACCAGGCGCACGTCGATCCGTGGCACGTCGGACATCCCGGCCAGCAGATACCACTCCATGTTCGGATTGACCATCTGGCCGGTGTTGCGATCGAGGATGCGATCCTCGAACAGCGCGAAGTTCAGCGAGCCGATGATGCCGCCGTAGACCTGGCTCTCGGCGGTGAGGCGGCTGACGACCAGGCCGCAGTCCTGGATCGCCAGCACCCGCGTGACCTTGACGATGCCGGTCTCGACGTCGACCGAGACCTCCGCGAACTGGACGCCGGAGGTGGTGACCGACGACAGCCCCGGCTGCCAGTTGCCCTCAACCGAGATCGGCTGGGTCGCGAGCAGCTTGCAGGCCTCGTTCCAGGCCAGGCCTTTCGAGGGATTGTCGCGGACGTGGATGCGCCCCCCGGCCGCGACCAGCGCAGCCGGCTCGACCCCGAGCGTCGGGGCGACCTTCTCCTTGAGCGCGTCGAGCGCGTTCACCACCGCGATGCGCACCGCCGGGCTGACCGCGGCGGCGGTGGTGCTGCCGCCCGAGCCGCCGCTGATCGGGAACATGGTGTCGCCGATTTCCGGGCGGATGGCGCTTGCCGGCAGCCCCAGGGTGTCGGCGGCAATCACCGCAATCAGCGTGCGCGTGCCGGTGCCGAGGTCCTGGGTGCCGCACTTGATCACGACCAGGCCGTCCGAGGCGATCTCGCAGCGCGCCTGGGACGGCCCGCGGCCGCCGCCACCCCAGGTGTTGATGGCGACGCCCATGCCGGTCTTGATCGGACCGGTTGCCGGGTCACCGGTCTTGTGGCGCTTGTCCCAGCCGAACTCGGCAGCACCGCGGCGCAGGTAGGCCCCCCACATCGCGTTCGGCGCTTCCGGCGGCAGGTTCTTGATCCGGAACTCGACCGGATCCATGTTGACCCGATCGGCCAGCTCCTCCATCAGCACTTCGGTGACGAAGGATCCCTGCGGGTGGCCGGGGGCGCGCATCGGCCGCTGCTGTCCGGTGTTGATGTAGACGTCCTTGTGGGTGCGGCGGCGGTTGGGGAACTGATAGATGTACGGCAGCGGGAAGCCGGCCGCGGCGCCGGCCCCGCCGGTGCCCCAGGTCTCGGCGTCGAACGCCGTCAGCAGGCCGTCGGCGGAAACGCCCGCCTTGACCCGCGCGGTGGCCGAGGGACGATTGCCGGTGGCGAGATGCTCCTCCTTGCGATCGAGCATCAGCTTGACCGGCGCCTTGGCCTCTTTCGCCAGCCGCGCGCAGATCAGCCCCTGCGCATCCGGCGCCATCTTGCTGCCGAAGCCGCCCCCCATGTACTGGGTGATGACGCGGACGTTGGCGGAAGGGATCTGCAGGCCGCTGGCAAAACCTTCGCGCGCCGCGCTGATGCCCTGGGTCGAGACCCACGCCGTCAGGTGATCGCCGTCCCACTCGCAGACCGCGCCGTGTGATTCGAGGCAGACGTGGGTGATCACGTGCGTCGAGTAGGTTTCCTCGACGACGTGGGCCGCCTGCTTGAAGCCGGCGGCCAGGTCGCCGGTCTCCTGCACCGCTCCCTGGCGGACGTTGCCGCCCTTGAAGACCTCTGGGGCGTTTCCGGACATCGCCTGATCGACCAGCGTCAGGTGCGGCAGCACCTCGTACTCGACCTTCACGAGCCGCGCCGCGTCGATGGCCCGCTCTTCGGTGTCGGCCGCGACCGCCGCGACCTCGTCTCCCTGGTACATGACCGTGTTCCGCTCGGGGTTCGCGGGATCACGCCAGACGATGGCCGCCTTGACGCCGGGCGCCCGCCGCGCGGCAGCAAGGTCGATCGAGACGATCCGCGCGTGCGGGTGCGGCGAGCGGACGATCCGGCCGTAGAGCATGCCGGGGCGATTGATGTCGAACGTGTACCTGGCGCGGCCGCTGACCTTCTCGGGACCGTCCAGCCGCTTGACCGGTGTACCGAGCACCGACTGCTGATCCGGCCAGGCGTATTTCGGGTCGGCCGGGGGAAGCGGCGCAGCCGCCGGCCCGCCGCCGCGGCCCTGATCGAGGTCCAGGTCGTCCTTCGGATTAGCCACGGGCCACCCCCTTGACGCTGGAAACCGCTTCGAAGATGCGCGAGAAGGTGCCGCAGCGGCAGATGTTGCCGTCGAGGCCGCGGCGAATCTGTTCCGGAGTCGGTGCGGGAGTCTTCTCGAGCAGCGCGACGCTCGCCATGATGAAGCCCGGCGTGCAGAAGCCGCACATCAGCGCGTCCTTCTCGCAGAAGGCCTGCTGCACCGGGTGCAGCGTCGTCCCGTTCGCGAGGCCGTCGACGTTGCGGATTGCCTTGCCCTGGACCTCGATGGCCAGCGTCGAGCAGGCGTAGACCGCGCGGCCGTCGACAATCATCGTGCACGCCCCGCAGGCGCCGCGATCGCAGCCGCGCTTGTTGCCGGTCTGATCGGCGCGCATGCGCAGCGCGTCGAGCAGCGTCACCCTCGGCTCGAGCATCAGGTCGAGCCGCTTGCCGTTGACCATCAGGCGGACCGGCACTTCGCCGGGCCCCGCCGCCGCGCCGGCGGCGACACCCTGCGCATCCAGTTCCGGCGGCGCCGCGGCCGCGGTGACGGCGCTGACCACGCCGGCTGATTTCAGGAAGTCCCGTCGGCTGACGGCAAAACCGCCCGGTTTGTCATCCTTTCGAGCCATCGCTTGTCCTCTCGGCGCCATCGTCCGGGAACGACCGCCCGGGGCCGATCCTTCGAAGGAGCGGTCAGGGGCGGCGGTGCCGGCTGTGTGTGCGTGTGCGGCGCTCGAGGGTCGCGCCCCGAGGCCCGGCCCTAGTGTAGGTCCGATGGTCGGGCAGGGCAAACGCTCAGTTCGGCATTGTTCAAAGCTGGCTTGAAAATGTCCCCAGCGTTCGGTTCGGCACTGCCCGGATCAGGACGACACGCGGCCGTCGTCGATCGCATACGGCCAGCGCTGCGGCCGGGACAGCATCGCGTTCGCCTCGTCGTCATTGCGAAACCGCTCCCGGCGCGGATCCCAGAA
>JBDTOB010000058.1:0-10419 GCA_039933435.1 Acidobacteriota bacterium
TTACCCGACTGACCCTTCGAGCGACACACTGAGCAGCTTCTGGGCTTCGACCGCGAACTCCATCGGCAGCTCGCGGAAGACTTCCTTGCAGAAGCCGCTGACGATCATGTTGACCGCGTCTTCGGCCGTCAGCCCGCGCTGCCGGCAGTAGAAAATCTGGTCCTCGCCGATCTTCGACGTCGAGGCCTCGTGCTCGACCTTTGCGGTGCTGTTGCGGATGTCGAGATACGGAAACGTGTGCGCGCCGCACTTGTCGCCGATCAGCAGCGAGTCGCACTGCGAATAGTTGCGGCCGTTGGTGGCGTTCTTGCCGATCCGCACCTGGCCGCGATAGGTGTTCTGGCCGTGGCCGGCGGAGATCCCCTTGGAGACGATGGTGCTCCGGGTGTTCTTGCCGAGGTGGATCATCTTGGTGCCGGTGTCCGCCTGCTGCCAGTTGTTGGTGGTCGCCACCGAGTAGAACTCGCCGATCGAGTTGTCCCCCTGGAGGATGCAGCTCGGGTACTTCCAGGTGATTGCCGACCCGGTCTCGACCTGGGTCCAGGTGATCTTCGAGCCGCGCCCCTCGCACAGGCCGCGCTTGGTGACGAAGTTGTAGATCCCCCCCTTGCCGTCCTTGTCGCCGGGGTACCAGTTCTGGATGGTCGAGTACTTGATGGTGGCGTCGTCGTGCGCCACCAGCTCGACGACCGCGGCATGGAGCTGGTTCTCGTCGCGCATCGGCGCGGTGCAGCCCTCGAGGTAGCTGACGAACGAGCCCTCGTCCGCGATGATCAGGGTACGCTCGAACTGGCCGGTGTCCTTGGCGTTGATGCGGAAGTAGGTCGACAGCTCCATCGGGCAGCGCACGCCCTTGGGGATGTAGACGAACGAGCCGTCGCTGAAGACCGCCGAGTTGAGCGCGGCAAAGAAGTTGTCGGTGTGCGGGACGACCGAGCCGAGATACTTGCGCACCAGCTCGGGATGCTCGCGCACCGCTTCCGAGAAGGACATGAAAATGATGCCCTGCTTGGCGAGCGTCTCGCGGAAGGTCGTCGCCACCGAGACGCTGTCGAACACCGCGTCGACGGCGACGCCGGCAAACAGCTTCTGCTCCTCGATCGGAATCCCGAGCTTGTCGAAGGTGGCGCGCACCTCGGGATCGACCTCGTCGAGGCTGTTGAGCACCTTCTTCTTCTTCGGCGCCGAGTAATAGACGATGTCCTGGTAGTTGATCGGCTCGAACTTGACGTTCTGCCAGGTCGGCTCCTTCATCGCCAGCCACAGCCGGTAGGCCTTGAGACGCCACTCGAGCAGCCACTCCGGCTCACCCTTCTTCGCGGAGATGGTGCGGACGACGTCCTCGCTGAGGCCCTTGGGAATCGTTTCGGTTTCGACATCGGTGACGAAGCCGTACTTGTACTCGCGGGTCGCGAGCTGTTCGATGGTTTCGGTGGATGTGCTCATCAGTTGCCAGTTGCCAGTTAAAAGTAGCCAGTCCGCTATTTACGGCGGACCGGACTCGACGCGTTAGACGCTGAAGCTGGTGCCGCAGCCACAGGACGACTTGGCGTTCGGGTTGTTGAAGATGAAGCCCTTGCTCACCAGGCTGGTGTCGTAATCGAGGGTGGTGCCGTCGATGAAGCGGTAGCTCTTGGGGTCGATGAAGACCCTCGATCCGCCGTCGCCGTCGAACACGTGATCCCCCTCGCGCGGCGCAGCCTCCCACGCGAACGTATAACTCAGCCCGGAACAGCCGCCGGCCTTGATGCCGATGCGCAGACCCCCCTCGGGGATGCCGTTCTTCTGCGTCATCTTCAGAATGAGCTTTGCCGCGTTGTCGCTGATCTGCACCATGGAAAGAACCCCCGGGCCCACTGGAGTCTATATCTACGACCAGAAGAGTCCTATTTTAGTCCGACCCGCCGGCGGAATCAAGCACGACGGGGCTTGAGCTGCCGGCGACCTTCGCCTAAACTTCGTCTCATCGTGACCAGTTTCTCCTTCGTCCTGTTCGGCTCCGGCCTGGCAATCGGCCTGCTCGTGGCGCTGGCCGTGTGGGGCTTCGCCCGGACGGCGATGGCCCAGACCCTCACCCAGCTCGCCATCCGCGAGGAGGCCGAACGCCGGCTGCACGACGCCGTCTCGGCGGCCCGGCAGGACCAGGCCCGGCTGACCGCCGAGCTCGATGCCGAGCGCCGCGGCGCCGCCGCCAAGGTCGCGATTCTCGAAGACGCCGAAACCAAGCTGCGCGACGCCTTCGCCTCGCTCTCCTCCGAAGCCCTGCGCCGCAACAACGACTCGTTCCTCGCCCTCGCCCGGACGTCGCTGTCCGAATTCCAGCAGACGGCGCGCGCTGACCTCGACGGCCGCCACAAGGCGATCGAGGATCTGGTCCAGCCGCTGAAGCTCTCGCTCACCCAGGTGGACGCCAAGCTGCAGCAGGTCGAGCAGACCCGCGCCGGCTCGCATGCCGCGCTCGCCGAGCAGCTGCGCTCGCTCGGGCTCGCCCAGCAGACGCTGCAGACCGAGACCGGGCGGCTCGTCCAGGCGCTGCGCTCCCCCAACGTCCGCGGGCAGTGGGGAGAGCTGCAGCTGCGCCGCGTCGTCGAGGCCGCGGGGATGCTCGAGTACTGCGATTTCGATCTCAAGGAGTCGGTCACGACCGCCGACGGCCGGCTCACCCCCGACATGATCGTCCGCCTCCCCGGCGGCCGCAACGTCGTCGTCGACGCCAAGGTCCCCTCGTCTGCCTACCTCGACGCGGTCGAGGCCGAGGGGGACGCGGCGAAGACCCTGAAGATGCGGGATCATGCGCGGCAGGTGCGCGACCACGTCGTCCGGCTGGGCAACAAGACTTACTGGGCGCACTTCCAGCCGGCGCCGGACCTGGTGATCATGTTCGTGCCCGGCGAGATGCTGCTCAGCGCGGCGCTGCAGAGCGACCCCGGGCTGCTCGAGTTCAGCCTCGCCCGCGGCGTCATGCTCGCCAGCCCGCTGACGCTGATGGGGCTGCTGCGGGCGGTGGCGTTCGGCTGGCAGCAGGAGAAGATCGCCAGGAACGCGCAGGAGATCAGCGACCTCGGCCGCCAGCTCTACGACCGCATCCGGGTGATGGCGGTCCACTTCGAAGACGTCGCGCGCGGGCTGACGCGCTCGGTCGAGTCCTACAACCGCGCCGTCGGCTCGCTCGAGAGCCGCGTGCTGGTCACGGCGCGCCGGTTGAAGGAGAAAGGGGTCACCGCCCCGGACGAGCTCCCGGAGCTGGCGACCATCGACCATACACCGCGCCCGCTCGGGGCGCCGGAGCTGGTCGGCCTGTTCGACGACGAGCCGCTCGACGGGGTGGTCGTCGAGGACGCTGGCGTGGCTGCGAAAGAAGACTAGCGCAGCGCCGACGTCATCGTCACCGAAGCGCGGATCTCCAGCTCCCCTGGGGTGATGGGGGTCTGCGCGGACTCGGCGGCGGCGGCGCGCATCATCATCACCGGCCGCGGATCCTGCGGCCCTGGTCCGCGCAGCTCCTCGATCCGCAGCACGCGATCGACCGTGACCCCGGCGCCGGCGGCGGCGGCATCCGCACGGCCGCGGGCGTCGGCCACCGCGCGCTTGAGCGCGTCGCGCTCGGCGGCGACGCGGTCCTTGAGGTCGAAGCGCACGCCGCTGACCGAGGTCGCGCCCGAGCCGACCGCGGCGTCGATGATCTCTCCAACCCGCGGCAGGTCGTCCACCCGCACCTCGACGCTGTTGCGCGCCACGTAGCCGCGCAGCGTCTGCTTGCCGTTGGCAAAATCGAACTCGGGCTGGAGGTCGTAGCCGCTGGTGCGGATGGCGTCGGCTGGAACGCCCGCGGCCTTGATCCGGGCCAGCACGGCGGCCATGGCATCGGCGTTGGCGCGCTGCGCCTCGCGAGGGCTGCGCGCCCGCGACTCGGCGGCGATCGTCACCCAGGCGCGATCCGGGGGCAGCTTGACCACCCCTTCGCCGACGGTCACGATCACCGGGCCTTCGGGCGGCGGGGCGGGGCGCTGCGCGAGCGCGGGGGCGGGGGCCAGCGCCACCGCCAGCGCCGCCGCCAGCGCCGCGGCGCGAATCGGGGTGATGGGCGTCATGTCGTCATGCTCCTCTCACGCCAGCCGCTCCGGGGCGACGGCGATGCGGAATCCGATGCTGTACGAATACGTGTCGGGCGGCACCTTGTGGCGGTAGCTGCAGGACAGCATCCTCGGCTCCGCCGCCAGCCAGCTGCCGCCGCGGACGAGCCGAAGGGTGCCGTCCGGCGGGCCGTGCGGGCCGCGATCGGGCGAGGCGGCGTAGTAGTGCGCCCCGTACCAGTCCTGCACCCATTCCCAGACGTTACCGGTCATGTCGAACAGGCCGAAGCCGTTTTGCGGATAGCTTCCAACCGGCGTCGTGCCGCGGGCCACCCCGGAGCCCTGGCCGGCGAAGTTGCCCCTGCTCGGTTCGAGCCGATCGCCCCAGGCGTAGCGCTTCGCTTCCAGCCCGCCGCGCGCCGCCTTCTCCCATTCTGCCTCGAACGGCAGCCGCACGACCCGTCCGGCGGCCGCCGACAGCCACGCGCAGTAGGCCGCGGCATCGTCCCAGCGGACCAGGTTGACGGGATGGTCGAGCAGCCCCTCGGGAGGCTCGACCTCGGTCCAGACATAGGGCGTGCCGCTGGCGCGGAAGGTCTGCTCGCGCTCTTCACCGCCGGCGGTGACGACCAGGGGGAGCTCGTAGACCGCGGGCGGGCGATGTCCCGTCTCCCGGACGAACCGTGCGTACTGCCGGTGGGTGACCTGGTGCCGGCCGATTTCGAAGGCATCGAGGCGGATGCTGTGCACCGGGCGCTCGTCTTCGGGGCCGTCGGACGACCCCATCTGGAACTCTCCCGGGGGGATAGTGACGAGATCGGACAGCAGATCGTCGGTGTCGGGCATGTGCGGGAGGGCGCCTCAGGATAGCCCAAGTTCATTTCAGCTACACTTTCGGCCATGAGACTCGAACCGTTCGCACTGGAACGGATGCAGTCCACGTGGGAGAACCGGGTCGCGTGGAACCTGTCGGAAAGCGGCGTCCATCCGCTGCGAGTGGAGGAGCTCGCCGACACCGACGCGGACCGCGTCGCCGTGCTCGCGCAGGACCTCGGCTACCCCCAGACCAACGGCACCGCCGAGCTCCGCTCGGCAATCGCGGCGCTGTACCCGGGCGCCGAGGTCTCGCACGTGCAGGTCACGAACGGCGGCTCGGAGGCCAACCTCGTGGTGTTGTGGCACCTCGTCGAGCCCGGCGACGAGATCGTCATGATGACGCCGAACTACATGCAGATGCGCGGCATCTCGCGCGGGCTCGGCGCGGTGGTCCGGCCGTGGCCGCTGGCCGGCGGCGACGGGGCGCGCTGGCGCCCGGACCTCGACGCGCTGCGCGCGCTGGTGTCGCCGAAGACGCGCGCCATCCTGCTCTGCAACCCGAACAACCCCACCGGGGCGCGGATGACCGGCGAGGAGCTCGACGCCGTCGCCGCGATCGCGGCGCGGACCGGCGCCTGGGTGGTCTCCGACGAAATCTACCGCGGCGCGGAGTTCGACGGCGTCGAGACGCCGTCGATGTGGGGGCGGTACGACCGCGCCATCGTCACCAGCGGGCTGGCCAAGGCGTACGGGCTGCCCGGATTGCGGATCGGGTGGGCCGCCGGGCCGCCGGCGGTGATCGAAGCGCTGTGGGGCGTGCACGACTACACCTCGATCGCCCCCGGGGCGATCAGCGATCGGCTGGCGCGGATGGCGCTGGCCCCGTCGCGGCGGGCGCTGATCCTCGCCCGCACCCAGGGCATCGTCAGCGCCAACTATCCGATTGTCCGGCGCTGGATCGAGAAGCGCGGCGACCGGCTCCTCCACACCGCGCCGGAAGCCGGCGCCATCGCTTTCGTCCGCTATCGCCACGCCATCAATTCGACGGCGCTGGCCGAGAAGATCCGCGAGGAACAGAGCGTCCTCATCGTCCCCGGCGACCACTTCGACATGGACGGCTACCTGCGCATCGGGTTCGGGACCGATCCCGCCCACCTGTCGGCGGCGCTGGCGCTCGTCGGCGAAGTGCTCGACCCGATTCCGTAGCCGGCGGCCCACTCCCATGGCCCGAGACGTCCCACCGCTCCACGGCACCACGGTCGTGGACTTCACCCGCGTCATGTCGGGGCCGTACTGCACGATGCTGCTCGCCGACATGGGCGCGCGGGTGATCAAGATCGAGCACCCGGCGCACGGCGACGATACCCGCGCGTGGGGACCACCCTTCGTGGCAGGCGAGAGCGCCTACTTCCTGAGCGTCAACCGCAACAAGGAGAGCCTCGCGCTCGACCTCAAGGCGCCCGAAGCCCGGGGCATCATCGCGACCCTGCTCGCGCGCGCCGATGTGCTCGTCGAGAATTTCCGGCCGGGGATCATGACGCGGCTCGGCCTCGGCTACGAGGCGGTGTCCAGGGACTACCCCGGGCTGGTGTACTGCTCGATCTCCGGCTTCGGCCAGACCGGGCCGCGCGCCGGCGAGGCCGGCTACGACGCCGTCATCCAGGCGGAGGGGGGGCTGATGAGCGTGACCGGAAGCGCCGACGGTCCGCCCTTTCGCCTCGGCGTGCCGATCGCGGACCTGGCGGCGGGGATGTTCGCCGCGCAGGGCATCCTCCTGGCGCTGCTCGCGCGCACCCGCTCGGGCCGCGGCCAGCGGGTTGACGTCGGCATGCTGGACGCCGCCGCGGCGCTGCTCACCTATCAGGCCGGCATCACCTTCGCCACCGGCCGCGCCGCCGGGCGGCTCGGCAATCGCCACGTCTCGATCGTCCCCTACGACACCTTCGCGGCCGCCGACGGCCCGCTGGTGGTGGCGGTGGGCAACGACGCGCAGTGGCGGCGCTTCTGCGCGGCGCTGGGCGCGCCCGGTCTGGCAGACGACGGGCGGTTCGTCACCAACGCGGCGCGAGTGGAGCACCGTGAGGCGCTGCGGCCGATCCTGGAGCGGCTGCTGGCGCCGCGCACGCGAACCGCGTGGGTGGCGACGCTGCGGGAGGCGGGGGTGCCGTGCGGATCGGTGCGCGACGTCGCCGAGGCGCTCGCCGATCCGCAGCTCGAGGCCCGGGCGATGATCGAAAGCGTCGATCATCTGACCGCCGGCGCCATCCGGGTGCTGGGGGTGCCGATCAAATTGTCGGACTCGCCCGGCGCGGTGCGCTCCGCGCCGCCGGTGCTCGGCCAGCACAGCGAGGCGATCCTGCAGGCCGACTGCGGACTGTCCGGGGAAGCGATTGCGGCGCTGCGCGCCAGCGGTGCGCTGGCGCCGTAGCTTCGGGTCTGGAGGTTACTTCTCGATCAGGGGGGCGATTTCCCTGAGGAGAAAGTCGAGGACGTCCTCTTCGGTCAGGCTGGCGATCGGGCGTGCGGGGGCGAGCTCGCGCTCCGAGCTCACCATCCGCCGTCCCCTGCCGCGCGAGGTCCGGCCGACCACCGCGGGAGGATCGGCGTCGGCATCGAGCGTCAGCTCGATGAACTCCTCGTGGGACCGCTCCGAGGCGAGGCGGACCGACTGTGCCGGCGTGAAGACCTTGAACAGGTGCCCCTCAGAGGTCAGCGCGGTGGCGAGCTGGTGGAAGACCGGCACCGCCCGCTGCTCCAGAAACGCTTCGTAGTCGCGCGCCGCGGCATCGGTCCGCCCGCGCCGTTCGCCCGCCGCGGTGCGGGCCTCCTCGACGGCCGCCCGCAGGCGCCGCCGTACTTCCGAGACTTCCATCGATCAGGCCCGCCTCTCTACTCCGGAAACATCGACACCGTCGCGCTCGAGGGCGGCGATGAGCGCGGTGCGATCGGGCGCCACGCCGCAGGCATCGGCGAGGCTGACGACGCCGTCGCGGACGAGTGCGCCGAGCGCGTCCACCATCGGGCGCATGCCAAGACTGCGGCCGCTCTCGATGGCGATCGGCAGCTGGCCGGTGGACCCTTCAAGCAGCAGCTTGCGGACGGCCGGGCTGCTCAGCAGGACCTCGCGGGCGGCGGCGCGGCCGCCGCCGATCTTCGGCACCAGGACCTGGGCAACCACGGCACGCAGCGCGCCGGCGAGCGAGGCGCGCAGCTGCGGGCGGCGATCGGCCGGGAAGGCATCAACCAGGCGCTCGAGCGCCACCGGCGCGGTCGGGGCCGAGATCGATCCGAGGACGAGGCGGCCGGCGCGGGCCGCGTCGAGCGCGGCGGCGAGCGCTTCGGGGGCGCGCAGATCCTCGATCACCAGCACGTCGGCCCCTTCGCGCAGGGCCGATCGCGCGGCTGCGGCAATCGCATCGCCGTCGCCGCGGACCTCGCGCTGGCTGATGAACGAGTGGCGGCGCTCGTGCCGCACCCGGATGCGCGACTCGATGGTGATGACGTGCTCGTAGCGGGTGCGGTTGATGACGTCGACCAGCGCATTGAGCATCGACGACTTGCCGCTGGCGCGCGGCCCGGTGATGACGACCAGGCCGTCGGCGGCGCCGCAGAGCGACTGCACCTCCGGACCGAGCCCGAGCTCGTCGGCCGAGCTGACGTCGGCGGTCGGGAGGTGGAAGATCAGGCCGGCGCCCGCCTGGTCGTGGAAGGTGACGCAGCGCACCTTGCCGACGCCGGGCACGGTACAGGTCCATTCCGGGGCGGTATCGGCGACCAGGTTGCGCGGCGCGAACTCGAAGATGAAGCGCTCGACGTCGCCGGCGGCGATCGCCGACTCGGTGCCGACGACGTTGATCTGGCCTTCGACGCGCATCATCGGCCGGGTGTCGACGACGGCGTAGACGGTGGAGGCGCGATGGCTGGCGGCGGACCGCAGCAGCTCGACCAGCGACGCCTCGGTCGACGCGGCCGGCGCGGCGAGCGGCGGCGGCTGGTGCAGCTTGAGCGAGGGGCGCATGAGGGTCCGGAGGACCGCGACCTCCGGCTCCTCGGCCTGGGCATCCGCGCCGATGGTCTCGAGCTCGGCTGCGAGCGCGGCGTCTTCGGCGTGCTCGAGGGCGCGGCGTTCTTCCTCGGCCGCGCGGCGTTCTTCCTCGGCCCTGGCGGCGGCCCCGGCCTCTTCGGCGACCTGGGCGGCGTGCAGCGCCGCGAACTCGGCGTCGCGGGACGCCTGCGCGGCATGCTCTTCCGCTTCGAGCGCGGCAAACCGTTCCTCGAGGGCGGCCTCGGCCGCGAGGGCCGCCTCCTGGACGGCACGGGCCGCTTCGCGCTCGGACTCGAGCGCGGCCTGCGCGGTGCGAGCGTCGGCCTCGAGAGCCGCCTGGGCGGCGCGAGTATCGGCCTCGAGCGCGGAGAGCCGTTCCCCGAGCGCGGCTTCGGCCTGGCGCGCCGCGTCCTGCGCCGCGCGGGCCGCTTCACGCTCGGCCTCGAGTGCCGCCTGGGCGGCGCGCGCGTCGGCTTCGAAAGCGGCCTGGGTGGCGCGGGCGGCGGCTTCGAACGCCGCCTGTGAAGCCCGCAGCTCCGCTTCGAGGGAGGCGCGGGCGGCGTGCGCGTCGGCTTCGAAGGCCGCCTGCGCGGCGCGGGTTTCGGTTTCGATGGTGGCCATCCGCTGGGCGAGGACGGCCTCGGCTTCGGCGGCAAGCGCGGTCTGCTGCGCGGCCAGCGCGGCGTCGTGTTCGGCGGCGAGCGCGGCCAGCCTGGATTCGAGCGCCGCCTCGGCAGCCGCGGCGAGCGCGCGCTCCTTTTCGGCGAACGCGGCGGAGGCCTCCGCGGCCAGCGCCGCGGCCTTCTCGGCAAGCGACACCTCGGCGGCCCGCATCAGCGAGGCCTCTTTCTCCGACAGCGTGGCTTCGACTTCGGTGCCGGCCGCCGCGGATCGCGCCGCGACGTCGCGCGCGGCGGCGGCCTGCAGCTCCGCTTCCCGGGCTGACAGCGTCGCCGAGGCCTCGGCGCGGAGCGCCGCGACGTTCTCCGCCAGCGCCTGTTCGGCGGCCGCGGCCAGCGCTGCCTCACGGGTCGCGAGCGTCCGCTCTGCGTCCGCCGCCAGCGCCGCGAGCCGCTCCGCGAAGGCTGCTTCCGCAGCGGCAACCCGCGCCGCGTCGTGCTCGGCGGCCTCGGCAGCCTGCCGCTCCGCACGCTCGGCGAGCGAGACCTCGGCCGCACGCGACAGTTCGACTTCCCGCTGCTCGAACTCCGCCCGCGCCCTGGCGGCCAGGTCGGCGAAATGCGCTTCGAGCGCCGCCGCCTCGGCGGCCATGGCCTCTTCCCGGGCCGCCAGGGCGGCTCGAGTCTCTGAGGCCAGCGCGTCTTCCTTCGCCGCCAGTTCCGCCCGGAAGTACGCCTCGAGCGCTTCCTCCTTCGCGACCAGGGCGGTTCGAGCATCCGCGGCCAGGGCTTCTTCCCTCGCCGCCAGCGCGGCTCGAGCCTCCACGGCCAGGGCTTCTTCCCTCGCCGCCAGGGCGGCTCGAGC
>JBDTOB010000059.1:0-10395 GCA_039933435.1 Acidobacteriota bacterium
CGGCAGTCTGGACGATGTCCACGTCCTCGCGGGCGAGGAGCTCTTCGTAGGAGTCATAGCCCGGCACGCCGAAGTCGCGGGTGAAGGCTTCGAGCGCCGCGGGATCGCGCGAGGCGGCGGCCACCAGCGTCGCACCCGGATAGTCGCGCAGCGCGCGCGCCGTGTTCCATGCCGAGTACCAGTGCCCGAGGCCCATCAGAGCCACCCGCCAGCGCTGCGCCATCCTGTCCGTTCCTCCCGTGGCCGGCGCCCGCCGCCGCCCGCGGATTATATCGTGTCGTCTGAAGGAGTCGCGCGTTCGACGGTGCTACAATTCCGCCCAATCAAGGAGTATCCGATGACTGCAGCGCGCTGGTGTGTGGCCTCGCTCGTGATTCTGTCGTTGGCCGGCGTCGACGCCGCGGCCCAGCCGCCCAAGGGCTTCACGAGCCTGTTCAATGGCAAGGATCTGAGCGGCTGGCGCGGGCGTCAGCCCAACTACAATCCCGCCGAGGAGGCGAAGCTGCCGAAGGACGAACTGGCGGCCAAGCAGGCGGAATGGAACGCGGCGCGCGACCAGCACTGGAAGGTCGATACCGCCGCCGGAGAGATCGTGTCCGACGGCCAGAGCCCACAGCTCGCGACCGCCAAGGATTATGGCGACTTCGAACTGTTCGTGGACTGGCGGATGGTCAGCCCGAACGGCGATTCCGGCATCTACCTGCGCGGCTATCCCCAGGTGCAGGTGTGGGATCCCGACAACCCGCGGGAAGCGAAGAACGGCGCGGCGAAGGGATCGGGGGCGCTCTGGAACGACAACCCTGACAATCCCGGCCGCTGGCCGCTGGTCAAGGCCGACAACCCGGTCGGACAGTGGAACACGTTTCGCATCCGGATGATTGGCTCGCGCGTCTGGGTCTGGCTCAACGGCAAGGCGACGGTCGAGGGCCAGGTCCTCGACAACTTCTTCGATCGCACCCAGCCGCTCGTGGCCCGCGGCCCGATCGAGTTGCAGACGCACGGCTCGGAGATCCGCTTCCGCCGCATCTATCTCCGCGAGATCCCCGCCGCGGAAGCCCGGAAGACCGCCGGCGCCACGCCATGACCGCCCGCGGCTGGGGGTTGCCGTGCGCCGCCGCCGCGGCCGCGGCGGCGTGGCTGATCGCCACCGGGCCGGGCACAGCCGCCGCCCCGCAGGCCGCCGACGGTGCTACCCGCCGCATCGTCCCCGCGGATCTCACCGACACCCGCTGGCTCGAGGTGCTGCGCGAGGCGCAGGTCAAGGCGTTGACCGGCACGGCGGTGTTCCACGACTTCCAGTTCACCGATCGACTGGCTGAAAGCGGCATCACCTTCAAGCACCGCATCGTCGACGACGCCGGCAAGACCTACAAGGCGGCGCACTACGACCATGGCAACGGCATCGCCATGGCCGACGTCGACGGCGACGGCTTGTCGGACCTCTACTTCGTCTCCCAGGCGGGCGGCAACCAGCTGTGGCGGAACCTGGGCGGCGGCCGGTTCGAGAACATCACCGCCACCGCCGGCGTCGGCGTCCCCGGCAAGGTGAGCGTGTCCGCGTCGTTTGCCGACATCGACAACGACGGCGACGCCGATCTTTACGTGACCACCGTGCGCGGCGGCAACCTGCTGTTCGAGAACGATGGCCACGGCCGCTTCCGCGACATCACCGCGGCATCCGGGCTCGGCTACGTCGGCCACTCGTCGGCCGCGGTCTTCTTCGACTACGACCACGACGGCCGGCTCGATCTCTTCCTCGTCAACGTCGGCCGCTACACCACCGACACTGTTGCCGGCGACAGCGGCGCCCGCTACTACGTGGCCTTTGAGGACGCCTTCTCCGGGCATCTCAAGCCGGAGCGCGCCGAGCAGAGCATCCTCTACCGCAACCAGGGGAAGAACCGCTTCGTGGACGTCTCGGCGGTGACCGGCCTCCGGGATCGATCGTGGTCGGGGGATGCCAGCGTAGTGGACGTCAACGACGACGGCTGGCCGGATCTCTACGTGCTCAACATGCTGGGGGACGATCAGTATTACGAGAACGTTCACGGCACCCGGTTCGTGAACAAGAGCCGCCAGGTATTCCCGCGCACCTCCTGGGGGGCGATGGGCATCAAGGTGTTCGACGTCGACAACGACGGACGGCTCGACATCTTCATCACCGACATGCACTCCGACATGAGCGAGACCGTGCCGCCGGAGCGCGAGCGGATCAAGTCCACCATGCAGTGGCCGGTGGCGTTCCGCGGCGACGGCCGGACCAGCATCTGGGGCAACTCGGTCTTTCTCAAGGGGCCGGGCGGGACGTTCAAGGAAGTGTCCGACGCCATCAACGCCGAGAACTACTGTCCATGGGGGCCCAGCATCGGCGATTTGAATGCCGACGGGTTCGACGACGTCTTCATCGCCTCCGGGATGAATTACCCGGAGCGCTACATGATCAATTCCGTCAAGCTCAACGACCGGGGGCAGCGCTTCGTCGACGCCGAGTTCGGGCTGGGCATCGAGCCGCGCCAGGGCGGCGTCGCCACCCCCTGGTTCGAGCTCGACGCCGCCGGCAAGGACAAGGATCATCCCGACGCCGCCGGCGCGACTGGCCGGGTGGCGGTCTGGGGCGCGCGCGCCAGCCGGTCAGCGGTGATCGTGGACATCGACCGCGACGGCGATCTCGACATCATCACCAACGAGTTCAACGCGGCGCCGATGGTGCTCCTCAGCAACCTCGCCGAAAAGACGGCGGTGCACTATGTGGAAGTCGCGCTCACCGGCACGGTCTCGAATCGCAACGGGCTGGGCGCGGTGGTGAAGGTGACCGCCGGCGGCGTCACCTCTACCAAGGTCATGGACGGCAACTCCGGCTACCTGTCGCACAGCCTGTATCCGCTGTATTTCGGTCTGGGGGCAGCCGCGAGCGTCGAGCGCATCGAGGTGCGGTGGCCGTCGGGGCGGACGCAGACGCTGGCGCCGCCGATTGCGATCAATGCGCGGGTGGAAATCCGCGAGCCATGAGGGCCGCGGCTGAGGCGCTATCCGGGGGACGAAGGCGGGCGGGTCAGCGGCGGGTGGAGCGGTCTGGTGCCGCGACGCCAGCCACCGCCGGACGGTATCCCGCGGACGCATAACGGGGATCCCGCGGCACGAACTGCGCGTCGAAGCGGGGATCGGGAGCGTCGAGCGTGTTCAGCGCCGCGCCAATCGATCCTTTCAGATCGTTGACCTCGCCGTGAATGAAGGAGCCGCGCACACCGCTGCCGTCGGTGATGTCGAGCTCGTAGCGCGGTCCGGGCGCGATGCCGCCCCGACGCGTGTTGTTCCAGAAAATGCTGTCGACGTAGGTGCTGCCGGTGCCGTCGTCGTCCACCCCGTTCCAGTTATCGGTAAAGGTGCTGCGGGTGACGGTGGCGCGCGAGCCTGCGAAGACCGTCAGGGCGCCGGAGCCGTTCTGCGGGCGGTACTCGCCGCCCGTCAGCAGGCCGACGATGTCGATGCCGGTGTTGGCGACGTTGCCGGCGAACAGGCAGTTCTCGATCGTCGCGCGGCTGCCGTGCAGGAGATCGAGCGCCGCGCCGGTCGTCTGGGTGCGGTTGTTGCGGAAGATGCAGTCGCGGAACAGCACGGAGTCCTGGGTCTGTCCGAGGTGCTCGACCGAGACGCCGCCGCCGCAGGGGCTGGCGTAGTTGTCCAGGATCTCGACCCGCTCGATGGTGGGATACGACCGCGCGTAGATCTTGATCCCGCCGCCGTCGGAGAAGAAGAACGCCGTCTTGCGGATGTCGTCGGATTCGATCGGCGACGTTTCCCCGGACCCGGTGGTGAAGTTGTTGGCCCCGGTGACCTTGAAGCCGCGCAGGACCGTCCGGCGCGTGATGCCGTCTCCAAAATAGACGACGTGGTTCACGATCGCCGGATAGCCGGGGGCGCGCGGAGTGGTGACGGCGGGATTGGCGGCCGTGAGCGTGACGTCGCCGACCGCCTCCAGGGTGATGCCGTCGTGCCGGGCGTTGAACCAGATCAGCGCCTGGCCGCTGGCGGCGGGACGGTAGATGCCGGCGTGAACGTAGACCGTCTTGTTGACCGGGTCCTGCGCGGCGGCGTCGAGGGCGTCCTGAATCCGATCTTTTGGATAAACATGATGCCCCGCCGGCGCGGACGAGGGGGAGGGCGAGCCCTGCCAGGCCAGGCCGCGAACCGGCAGCATTCCGGCCGCCATCACGGTCTGGAGAAAAGCGCGACGATCGGAGGTCCAGCCGGGCGTCATCCCGCTCAGTAGAGCCGATCCGGGCGGCGCGATCAAGGATCAGGCAGGGCCCCAGGTAAACGGCCACGCCCGTCCGCTCGTAGTTCCCACCGAATGGGACCAGCATGATGCGGGCAGGGGCTCAGATGGGCTTGACCGGCGCGGCGGTCGCGATGGCGGGCATGCTCACCTTCAGCCAGGCGCCGGCGCCGGCGGCCGGCGCCGCGGCCGCTGCCGGTGTTCCGGCGCAAGGGCGAGGCGGGCCCGATGAGGTGGCGGCCGGAGCGGATTTCCTGAAGCGCCCGCCGGTGGTGCGGCTCGATCCCGAGGTCGAACAGTCGCTCTTCCTGCTGCCCGACGGCTACCGGATCTCGCCGGTGCTGACCGATCCCCTGATTCAGGATCCCGTCGGCGTCACCTTCGACGGCAACGGCCGCATGTACGTGCTCGAGATGCGTTCCTACATGCGCGACGCCGACGGCTCGGAGTCGCGGGCGCCAATCAGCCGCATCTCCCGGCACGAAGACACCGACGGCGACGGCATCTACGACAAGCACACCGTCTTCGTCGACCACCTGGTGATGCCGCGGATTGCCTTTCCGCTCGGGGACGGAGTCATTCTCGCGCTCGAGACCGACAACCGCGATCTCTACCAGTACACCGACACCGACGGCGACGGCGTCGCCGACAAGAAGGAGCTGTTCTACGCCGGCGTCGGCCGCGTGCAGAACATGGAATGGCAGCCCGGCGGCATGACCTGGGCGCTCGACAACTGGCTGTACACGACCTACAACCCCTTCCGCCTGCGCCTCGCGCCGGGTGGGCGCGTCCTGCGCGAGGAGACCGAGCCGAACGGCGGCCAGTGGTGGTCCGCGCAGGACAACTACGGCAAGACGTGGTGGGTGGACGGCGGCGGCGAGATCGGTCCGGTCAATATCCAGGCGCCGATCGCCTACGGCGCTTTCAACGTGCCGGACAATTTCGAGCCGGACTTCCAGGTGCCGTGGCCGGCCCCGGGGGGCATCGCCGACATGCAGGGCGGCATGCGCCGGGTGCGGCTGCCCGAAGGCACGCTCAACCACTTCACCGCCGCCGCCGGCGTCGAGATCTATCGCGGCGATCGCCTGCCAGACGACTTCGTCGGCGACCTCCTCTTCAACGAGCCGGTCGCGCGCATCGTCCGCCGCGCCAAGGTGGTCGTCCGCGACGGCCTGACGCAGCTGCAGAACGCCTATCCGCAGTCGGAGTTCGTGCGCTCGACCGACCCGCTGTTCAGGCCGGTCAGCATCACCAATGGGCCCGACGGCACGCTCTACCTGTCGGACATGTACACGGGGATCATCCAGGACGCGCAGTTCGTCGGGCCGAACTCCTACCTGCGCCGCAAGGTCGATCAGTATCAGCTCGACAAGCAGCACAACTGGGGCCGGGTCTGGCGCATCACCCATGACAGCCGCCCGCCCGACTTCACGCCGCCGCGCATGTACCAGGAAACCGCCGCCCAGCTGGTCGCCCACCTCGAGCACCCCAACGGCTGGTGGCGCGACACGGCGCAGAAGCTGCTCGTGCTCCGGCAGGACGCCTCGGTCGCGCCGGCGCTGCGGACGATGGCGCGGTCCTCGGCCAATCAGCTCGGCCGGATTCACGCGCTCTGGACGCTGGAAGGACTGGGAGCGCTCGACGCCCCGCTGGTGCGCGCGCTGCTGAAGGCGGCGGATCCGCAGATTCGCATCCAGGCGATGCGGGCCAGCGAAACGCTCTACAAGGCCGGCGACAAGTCGTTCGCCGCCGACTACCGTGCGCTGGCCGAAGACGCCGTTCCCGGCGTCGTCATCCAGGCGCTGCTGACCATGAGCCTGCAGAAGGTGCCGGATGCCGCGGCGATCGTGCGGACGACGGCCGAGCGGTCACGGAGCCGGGGCGTGCGGGACATCGGCGCGCAGATTCTCAAGCCGGGCGCGTCGCTGGGGCAGCGGCCGTCGCTGGCGGACTCGGCCGCCGGCGTCATGAACCTGTCGGCGGACGCGCGGAAGAGCATGCTCCGCGGCGAGGGTACCTACAAAGAGTTGTGCGTGTCCTGTCACGGTCCCGACGGCAAGGGTGCGCCGATGGCCGGCGGCGGGGAGGGCGCCACGCTGGCGCCGCCGCTCGCCGGATCGCCCCGCGTCCAGGGGCATCGCGACTACGCTATCAAGGTGCTGCTGCACGGCCTGTCGGGGCCGCTTGACGGCAAGAGCTACGCCGGCGGGGTGATGGTGCCGATGGGCACCAATACCGACGAGTGGCTCGCGGATGCGGCGAGCTATATCCGCAACAGCTTCGGCAATGCCGCCGGCTCCGTATCGGCGGCGCAGGTGGCCGCCGTTCGCAGGACCACGGCGCGAAAGACTCCCTGGACCCTCGCGGAGCTGCTGCCGACGGTGCCGGCGCCTTTGACCAACCAGGCGGACTGGAAGCTGACGGCCAGCCATAACCCCGCCGCGGCCGTCAACGCCACTGCCGCCGTGCCGGGCGCGCGCTGGGACAGCGGCGCTCCGCAGCAGCCAGGGATGTGGCTGCAGATCGAACTGCCGCAGCCCGTCACCGTTGCCGAGGTCCACGTCAGCACGGTGGCGTCGACGCCGGGTGCCCGCGGCCGCGGCGGTCGCGGCGCCGGCCCGCCCGCCGTCGGACCGGTGGGATACAGCCTGCAGCTCTCCATGGACGGAGCCACCTGGCTGCCGCCGGCCGCCACCGGGACCGGATCGACGCCGACGACCGTGATCGAGGTGTCGCGCGTTCCCGCACGCTTCATCCGCATCACCCAGACCGGCACCGCGGTCAACGGAGAGCTGTGGGGAGTGCAGCAGGTCAGAATTCTGAAGGTCGAATAGAGACAGTGCCAGGGTGCTGAGAGTCGCGGGTCAGGGACGAAGCAGAGGATTCATATGCGCAGACTGATTGGTGTGGTGGTGGCTGGGGTGCTCTCGATGGCGGTGCCGGGCTTGGCGCAGGCGCCTGCAGCGGGGACGCAGGCAGCTCCGGCGGCGGGGCGCGGGGGTGCGGGGCGTCCTCCGGCGATCGTGTCGCCGCAGGTGAATCCGGATCGCACGATGACGCTGCGCTTCCGGGCGCCGAATGCGAAGGAGGTCACGGTCATCGGCGAGATCGACGGCAAGCCGCACCCGATGACCAAGGGAGACGACGGGGTGTGGACGGCGACGATCGGTCCGCTCCCCCCCGATGTCTACAACTATCAGTTCAACGCCGACGGCATTATCGCCATGGATCCGTCGAACCCCTCGGTCAAGCTCGGATTCGGCGCCTTCCCGCCGGCCAGTCTGGTCGAGATTCCCGGCGAGGGCCTGCAGTTCGACGATGCGAAGCCGGTGCCGCACGGGACGGTGCGGATCGAGACCTACCACTCGAAGTCGCTGAACGCGCCGCGGACGTTGTGGGTCTACACGCCTCCGGGATATGACGGCGCGTCGACCCGCTATCCCGTCTTCTACCTCCTCCATGGATCCGGCAACATCGACTCGAGCTGGATGCTGACCGGCCGCGCCAACCTGATCCTGGACAACCTCATCGCCGAGGGGAAGACCAGGCCGATGATCATCGTCAATCCGCTCGGCTATGCCCGTCAGGGCATCGGCCTCGGTCCCGAGCCCGCGGCGGCGGCGCCCGCCGGCCCCGGCGGGGCGACCGGCGGCGGCGCGTTCGGCAAGGATCTGCTGGAGGATGTCGTGCCCTACGTCGAGAAGACGTTCCGCACCCTGCCCGGCGCCGACAATCGCGCCCTTGGCGGCCTCTCGATGGGCGGCGGGCAGACGGCCGCGATTGCCTTTGCGCATCCCGACCTCTTCCGCTACGTGGTCATCATGAGCGCCGGCTCGAACAACGCCGCCGAGACCTACCCCGACTTTTTCAAGAGCGCCGCCGCGACCAACAAGAAGATCAAGCTGCTGTGGATGGGCGTCGGCAAGGACGACGCGCTGGTCGGGCCGTCGGCGCAGGCGCTGCACGAGCTGCTGACCGCCAAAGGGATCACCCACACCTTCCGGCTGACCGACGGCCGGCACGAGTGGGTGGTGTGGCGCCACCACCTGAATGAAGTGGCGCCGCTGCTGTTCCGGTGACCCGCGGCAGGAGGTTTCGGCTGCGGAGGATGTGATATTGTCTGCGATTCAGCGGATAATTTCAGCCGGCCTGGTGCGATCCGCACCACGGTTCATGTTTCCACCTACGGGGCATACGCAGATGACGTCGAGCAGGTCCGTACTCGCGGCGGCAGTTATACTCGCAGCGGCCGTCTCGGTTGGCGCGATGTCGCCGCAGGTAGCGGGCGGAGGCTGGCAGACGCCGGCCGCGCCGTCCCCGGCCGCGCCGGCCCCGGCCCCGGCGGCGGCTGCCGGCGATCCACCCCGCACCGCATCCGCCCCCGCGCCTCCCGCCGGCCGCGGCGGCGGGCGCGGCAACCCGGCGGTGGGCCTGTTCACGGAAAATTGCGCGCCGTGCCACGGCACCGGGATCGAAGGCGGTCGCGTCCACACGCTGTTCGACGACAAGCTGACCCATGCGACCGACGACGAGTCGATCGCGAGCATCGTCGCCAACGGCATTCCGAACACCGAGATGGTGGCGTTCAAGACGGCGCTGAACGATCAGCAGATCTGGCAGCTGGTGGCCTACGTCCGCACCCAGACCGCCAGCCTCAAGGAAAAGCCGCAGCTGGTTGTCGATCCGCAGGGCCAGGTGATCAAGTCGGAGAAGCAGACCTTCACGATCGACGTCGTGGCGCGGAACCTCGAGACGCCCTGGGGCGCGGCCTTCCTGCCCGACGGCCGGATCCTGGTGACCGAGCGGCCGGGCCGCCTGCGCATCATCGAGAAGGGGGTGCTGCTCCCGGAACCGATCAAGGGCACGCCCAAGGTCTGGGAGAAACAGGACGGCGGGCTGCTCGACGTCGCAGCGCATCCGCAGTACGCGAAGAACGGCTGGATCTATCTCGCCTATTCCGAAACGCTGCCGGGCTACACGCCGCCGCCGCCCGCGCCCGCTGGTGCGTCGCCCGCGGCCCCGGCCGAGCCGCCGGCCGCCGGACGCCAGGGTGGTGGCCGTGGTCAGGGCGGGCCGCCGGACCCGCCCTCGATGACCGTCGTCGTCCGCGGCAAGATCAACAAGAACCACGAGTGGACGGATGAGCAGGTCATCTTCCGCGCCGATCCCAAGTACTACAGCTCCACCAACGCGCACTACGGCTCGCGCTTCGCCTTCGATCGCCAGAACCATCTGTTCTTCACCATTGGCGAGAAGAACAACATGGCCCACGCCCAGGATCTCACCGACCCTCTCGGCAAGATCCATCGCGTCAACGACGACGGGACGGTGCCGAAGGACAACCCGTTCGTCAACCGTGAGGGGGCGGTGCCGACGATCTGGAGTTACGGGCATCGCCACCCGCAGGGGCTGGCGTGGGACCCGGTGAGCGGCAAGCTGTGGGAGTCGGAGCACGGCCCCCAGGGCGGGGACGAGATCAACATCATCGAGCCCGGGCACAACTACGGCTGGGGGGTGGTCACCATGGGCATTCAGCCGGGGATCACCAAGCGCTCGGAAGCGGGCATGGACCAGCCGGTGGTCTACTACACCCCGACCATCGCGCCGAGCGGGATGTCGTTCTATCCCGGCACGAAGTACCCGGGCTGGAAGAACAACCTGTTCATCGGCGGTCTCGGCGGCCAGCAACTGCGGCGGCTCGAGGTCGAGGGCGACAAGGTCACCCACCAGGAAGTGGTGTTCAACCAGTTCGGCCGCATCCGCGATGTCGTGGTCGGCCCGGACGGCTATTTGTATGTCCTGATGCAGCTGCCGGGGCAGAGCCTCTCGCAGTCCACGCCGGGCGTGCTGGCGCGGCTGATTCCGGTGCCGTAGTCCCGGCGTAGCTGGACGATTCCGAGTCACCATGGCCCTTTCCAAGACGCGTGTCGCTGCCAGCGGCATTCTCATCGCCGCGGCGTCCATCGGCGTGCTGCAGGCGGTGCAGACGTGGCCGCCACCGGTGCGGAAGACGCCGACCAGGGCGCCGGTGCTGACCGCCGCCGAGGAGCTCAAAACCTTCGTCCTGCCGCCGGGCTATCACGCCCAGCTGGTGGCGCAGGAGCCGCTGGTGATGGATC
>JBDTOB010000060.1:0-10342 GCA_039933435.1 Acidobacteriota bacterium
AATAGCGATGGACTCCGGCGCGTCACGATGACCACGCCCAGGCGCGACATGTCGAATCTGCGGTGACCCAGTCGGGGTCGGGCTCCCGCCTTCCACGACGACCCGTCAGCGACGATTGTCCGCCGGCTGGCGATGTCCGACCGGTGAGCGCCCAGCCGCGGCCAGCGGCAAGGTCACCACGAGCAGCGCTCCCCCGTCCTCACGGTTGGCGGCCGTGACTCCACCGCCGTAGCTCTCGACGATGGCGCGGGAGATGGAGAGTCCGAGCCCAGTATGCTCGCGGCGCGCCGAGTCGTCCGGACGCCAGGTGAAGAACCGGTCGAAGACGCGGGGCAGGTGCGACTCCGGGATGCCGGGGCCGCGATCCGCCACCGAGACGACGGCCCGCCCGTTGTCGGTCGCGATGCTGACCTCGACCGGGCTGCCGGGCGGCGAGAAATCACCCGCGTTGCCCATGATGTTTTCGAACACCTGAACCAGACGCTCCGCTGAGCCCGTGGCCACGACCGGCGCGGCAGAGCGTACCCGAACCGCCTGTCCGGTGGTCAGCCGCAGCCCTTCGGCGACCTCTCGCACCACCGCGACGATGTCGACGGGCCCGGCCGGCTCGTGCGCGATCAGGGCGTCCACCCTCACCAGCTCGCGCACGCCGGAAACCAGGCGTTCGAGGCGGTCGACGTCCCGGACGAGCAGCGCCAGGAACCGTTTCCGCTCGGCCGGGTCGTCCAGCTCCGCGACCGTTTCGGCCGCCGCTCGGATCGAGGCGAGCGGGTTGCGGAATTCGTGGGAAACGTCGGCGGCAAACGATTCGAGCAGGCGGATCTGGGCGTGCAGCCGCCGCGTCAGCGCCTCCAGCGCGCGCGCCAGGTCACCGATCTCGTCCTGCCGGTCCACCCGGCCGAAACGCTCGGCCAGCGTGTCGTGCCGATCCACCGCCGCGGTCGCGGCCTCGCGCAGACGGAGGAGCGGCCGGACGATCGTCGCGGTCATCGCCAGCGTCAGCAGCGCAGCCGCGCCGGCCGACGCGATGATAATTTCGAAAATGCGAAGCCGGACCTCGTAGAGCGCCTCGAGAATCCGCAGGGTCGACTGCGAGACGAGCACCGCTCCCGACGTGTTCTGGTCGGTGCCGACGGGCACGGCGACATCGAGCGTCAGCGAGCGCTGGCCGGGGGTCACGCGCGTGGTGGCGCCATAGCGTCCTGCGAGCGCGGCTCGCACGGCCTCTGGCGTCGCGTCGCCGGATGCCGCCGCACCGGATGGCGGCCCGGGCGCGAGGATCCCGCGCAGCCGGCTCGACACGGCCTGTCGCATGTTGGCGAGGACGGCCCCGAACCGGTAGAGCAGGCGCCCCCGGACCGGCGCGGCCTGCGAAGCGTACCCCCCCGCTGCCGTCGCCCAGTCCCCGGCACTCCGTGCCGAGTCGGCGACCAGTCGTCCGCCCGGATCGAACACCCGCAGCCGTGCCTCGCTGCGGCGTCCGAGCCGCTCCATCAGCGCCGCGGCGGATTCGCTGAGCGGGGCGCTGCCGAGCGCGGCCGCGACGATTCGGGCCTGCTGCACCATGCCGCGTTCCTGCGTCTCGAGCAGCCGCCGCTCGTAGACGTCGAGGTAGAACAGACCCGCCGCCGGCAGGAACAGGACCAGCAGGTTGAAGGCGAGGAGCCGCCGGCCGATGCGGGACAGCCGCGGGCGCGCCAGGCCGCGAATCCGCCACGGCGCGCTCATGGCGAAGGCTCGCGCCAGCGATAGCCGGCGCCGTAGACTCCCTCGATCGCCGCAAAGGCCGGGTCGAGCGCGACGAACTTCCGGCGCACGCGTTTGACGTGGCTGTCGATCGTCCGATCGCTGACCGTCACCCGCTCGGCGTAGGCCTCGTCCATCAGCTGTTCGCGCGTTTTCACCGCGCCCGGGCGTCGGGCCAGCGCCCGCAGGAGCAAGAACTCGGTTACGGTCAGCGGCACCGACCGACCGCGCCAGGCCGCCTGCAGCCGCACCGGATCGAGGCGCAGTTCGCCGGCGACGATCGCCTGCTCACTCTCGTCGGAAACGTGTCTGGCGCCCACCGCCATCAGCGACGCCCGGCGCAGAAGCACCTTCACCCGGGCCATCAGCTCGCGCATCGAAAACGGTTTGCACAAATAGTCGTCGGCGCCGATCTCCAGGCCGAGCACTCGATCGAACTCGTCCTCGCGCGAGGTGACGAAGATGATCGGCAGCGTCTCGGAGCGGGCGCGCAGCCGCCGGCACAGCTCGAGGCCATCCATCCGCGGCAGGCCGATGTCGAGGAGCACGAGATCGGGCAGCGCGAGGGAGAGCGCCTGCCAGGCTTCGAGCCCGTCCGCGAACAGCTGCGTGCGGTGTCCCTCACGGTGCAGGGCGAAGCGGACGGCTTCGCGAATCGTTTCTTCGTCCTCGACGACGGCGACGAGTCGGCCGGAATGGGACATAGGGTGGCACCGATGATACGACGCGCGCTGTCGGTGCCTTGCTCCCGCCACAATTCGCCGCTCTTTTGGCTGGATGTGGTCGCGCCGCCGCCGCGGCGACGCTGCCTACTGGAGGGGCCGGCGCATATCGCGTCCCGACAGGAGGCTCGCATGCAGACGTCCGTGACCGCTCGACTCGTCGTGATGTTCGTGATCTTCATCTGCCTGCTGGTGCCGCTGCCGTTCATCGCCGTACTGGTTGGCGAACGGGCGGCGCGGCAGGCAGAGGTCACGACCGAGATCAGCCGCACCTGGGGCGCGGCGCAGACGATCGGAGGCCCGGTCCTGGTGGTACCGTACACCTACCGGGAGCCGACGCCCGGCGGCGGCTGGCGGGAAGCAACCGGGCGGGCCTGCCTGCTGCCCGAGGTGCTGTTCATGGACGGGACCCTCGAGCCGGAGGTCAGGCGCCGCAGCCTGTTCGACGTCGTCGTCTACAGAGCCCGGCTGCAGGTGCACGGGCAGTTCCGCCGTCCCGATCTTGGCGTGCTGTTGTCTCCCGCGCCGGATCAGGTGTTCTGGGAGCGGGCCGTTGTCAGTGTCGGAGTGTCGGACCCGCGCGGCCTGGTGCGCCAGATGACACTCGACTGGAACGGTCGCGAGGTGCCGTTCGTTCCCGGTGCGGAGGACGTCGCGCTCTACGACGCGGGTGTTCATGCGGCCGCGCCCGTCGGCGAGGCCGCCACGGTCGTCCTGCCGTTCGCCTTCACGCTGGAGTTGAATGGCACCGGGTCGCTGCAGGTGCTGCCGTCGGGCAATGACACCCGCGTCAGCCTGCGCTCGCCGTGGCCGCACCCCAGCTTCGGCGGCGCGGCGCTGCCGGAAACGCGGACGGTCGGGAGCGCCGGCTTCGAGGCCGAGTGGCGGGTGCCGTACTTCGGGCGAGGCTTCAGCCCGGCGTGGGATGCCGCCGGCGGCAAACGCGCTGAACTGCATGAGCGCGCCGCGGCTGCCGCATTTGGCGTCTCGCTCATCCGCCCCGTCGACATCTACCAGCAGGCCGACCGGGCGGTGAAGTACGCCGTCCTGTTCATCGTGCTGACCCTGGTGCTCGCCTTCCTGTGGGAGATGACCGGCGTGGTCCTGGTGCATCCCATCCAGTATCTCTTTGTCGGCTTCGTGCTCTGCGTCTTCTACCTGCTGCTGCTGTCGCTGGCCGAGCACGTCGGCTTTGCCGCCGCCTACGCGCTTGCCGCGGGCGCCTCGGTACTGCTGCTGGCTTACTACTGGAGCTGGGTGCTCCACGCCGCGCGGCGCGGGGTCGCGATGGGGGGGGCCACGGCGGTGATGTACGGCTACCTGTACCTGCTTCTTCGACTGGAGGATTACGCCCTGCTGGCCGGGTCGGTTGGCCTGTTCGCGATGCTGGCAACAGTGATGATCGTGACCCGGCGCGTCAATTGGTACGACCTGCGCCTGGGCGCGCCGCGGCCGATGTGAGCAGCGCGCCGCGAGCGCTCTTCTGTTAGGCTCTGGACCAAGGTCATGACCCGAGCCGTCAGCGCACTCTTCTTCGTGTCCGTGCTCGACTGAGGCCGGCGTTCGCCAGAACGGCCTCGCCGGTGTCAAAGGTACCGGATATCATCCGGGACGATTCCACATGATCAGCCGACCGGTTCAACTCGTCTCGTGTGCTGCCCTGTTCGTTCTCCTGCTGGCCGGCCCAGCGACCGCCGCCGCACAGGGGGCGGCGCCGCAACGCGCTCCGCTGCGGGTCGTCAGCGCCAGCCCGTCGGGCGAGATCGCGTCGGTCGAGCAGGCCAACGAGATCCGGGTGGTGTTCTCGGAGCCGATGGTCGCTCTGGGCGCCCGCCCGCCGCGGCAGCGGCCGGCGTTCTTCCACATCGCTCCCGCGATCGCCGCGACATTCCGCTGGTCCGGCACGACCATCCTGATCATGACGCCGGCAAGCCGGCTGCCGCTGGCCCGCCGCTACGACGTCACCATCGACGCCACCGCGACGGCGGTGAGCGGCCGGACGCTGGCGGCGCCGCACGCCTTCTCCTTCACCACGACGACCGCGCGCCTAGTGTCCACCGACTGGTATCGTCCCGGCGGACGGTTCGACGCGGCGCCGATCATCGCGCTGCGCTTCAACCAGCGGGTCAGGGCGGCCGCCGTCACGCCGCACCTCCAGGCGCAGTTCACCCCCCACCCGTTTGCGCCGCCGGTACTGGACCAGGGGGCGTTGGCGAGCCTGCGCGCGAGCGACCCTGGGGCGCGACAGGCGTTCGAGGCCGTGGTGCAGCGGGCGCGCGCCGCCGCGTCGGCGCAGTCGCCGGTCGCCTTCGAGCTCGCCCGGGACTGGGACCGCAAGCGGTTTCCTCCGGCGCCGGATTTGATTGTGCTGCGGGTGACCACACCGGTCCCGCCCGACAGCCGGATCACCATCGGCACTGACGGCCAGGTGCCGTCCCCCGCCGGGTCGGCAGTGTCGGGCGGCGGACAGCGCTACGACATCCAGGTCGAGCCGACGTTCTTCGTCGCGTCGCTGCAATGCACCACCGCCTGCGATCCCGACGCCGCCAATCCGGTCGGATTTCGCGGGGCGGTCAAGGCGGCGGCGTTCGCGGCGGCGCTGAAGGTCAGCGACGTGACCGCCGGGGCGCCGGGGCGGGCGCTGGACAAAGCCGCGCCGCGGGAGCGTGAGTCCTGGGAAGGAGACGAGTCGACCGGGCTGTCGATCGAGGACGCCGGCTTCAGCGCCCCGGCCCCAGCCTCGACGCTGGTCCTGACGCTGCCTCCGGACCTGCAGGCGAGCGACGGCCAGACGCTCGGCTACACCTGGGCCGGCCGCGTCGAGCACTGGCATCAGCGCGCCTTCACCAGCTTTGGTGACGGGCACGGCGTCTGGGAGAAGGGCGGCGGGTCGCTGCTGCCATTCCACGCGCGCAACTTTCTCGACGTCACCGGATGGGCGGCGCCGATCGAGCCGTCCCGACTGATGCAGACGCTGCGCGAGCTGCAGGCCGCACACTTCCGCCTCGCACCGCCGGGGAGCGGCACGCCGAGGCGTCTCAGCGTCACGCCGGACCGGATCCAGTCGCACGGACTCGACCTGTCGGGCCTGCTCGGTGCCTCCGGTAGCGGCCTGTTCTGGACGGCGGTTCAAGAGGGCACTCCGATCCCCCGCGCCACCGCGTCACGCACCGACGACAACCGGCCGCTGACTCGTGCCAGTCTGGTTCAGGTCACCAACCTCGGCATCACCGTCAAGGACAGTGCCCAGAACACCCTGATCTGGGTGACGCGGCTCGACACCGCGGCTGCTGTGCCTGGGGCGCGCGTCTCAATCGTCAAGACCGACGGGTCCACGGCGTGGAGCGGGACGACAGGCGCCGACGGCATTGCCGTGGCGCCAGCCGCACGGCTGCGGAATCCCGCAAGCTGGTTCGAGCTCGCCTTCCTGGTGATGGCCGAGAAGGACGGCGACGTCGCCTACGTCGGCAGCGACTGGAACGACGGCGTCCTGCCGTGGGAGTTCGGTGCCCGTCTCGATCTCTACGAGGCCGACCCGTTGCTGCGCGGCACCGTGTTCACCGACCGAGGTGTCTATCGGCCTGGCGAGGAGGTCCACTTCAAGGCCATCCTGCGGCTCAACGCCCCCTCCGGTGTGCGCCTGCTGCCCGACGGCACTGCCGTGGCGATCACCGTCCGCGACGCGCGCGACAAGGTTGTCGACGAACGCCGCGTCACCGTGAACACATGGAGCGCAGCCGAGTGGACCTTCACCCTCCCGGCCGACGGCTCGCTCGGCAACTACTCGGTGCGCGCCATCCTCGAGAGCGATCGCGCCAGGCCGGCAGCCGCCACGCCGGACCGCCCGCGAGACGACGATCGGGACGTGGCCGAGTGGAAGAAGAGCGTATCCGCCGGCTTCCTGGTCGCGGCCTACCGGCGCCCCGACTTCCGCGTCGACGTGACGCTGAACGGCGCCTCGCCGATTGCCGGCGACCCGTTGCAGGGCGTGATCACCGCCCGTTACCTGTTCGGCGCGCCGATGACCCGGCGGCCCACGCACTGGACCTTGACCCGGTCCCCTGTCTTCTCCGCGCCCGCCGCGATTACCGAGCTCTTTCCCGAGGCGCGCTGGACCTTCGTCGGCTGGAGCGACACCGACACCGCCGCCGGCCGGGCTGAGATGCGAGCAGACGACGGTACGCTGACGGCAGCCGGGAGCCTGCCGCTGACGTTGCGGACCGAGGCCGCGGCGGGACGGCCGTACGCCTACACCCTCGAGGGCGACGTCGAAGACGTGTCGCGGCAGCACATCGCCAACCGCGCCAGCGTGGTCGTCCACCCGGCGCCCTATTACGTCGGCATCCGCAATCTGCCGCTGTTCAGCCCGCAGGCCGACGGCGTCAGGACCGAACTGGTGGCGGTGGGCCTCGACGGCAAGGCCGTGCCGGACGTGCCGATCGAGGTGACGCTGACGCAGGTCCAGTGGCAGAGCGTGCGCCGGGCCGAAGGCAACGGCTTCTACACCTGGGAGACCGAGCGGAAGGAGGTGCCGGCGGGCACCTGGCGCGTGGTCAGCGGCGCCGCGCCGGTGCCTCTGAGCCTGCCGCTGCCGGCGGGCGGGGAGTTCGTCCTGGCCGCCCGGGCCGCCGCCGAAGGCGACCGTTTCACCGTGACGCGGGTGTCGCTGTACGCCATCGGCGCCGGCTACACCGCCTGGCAGCGCTACGATCACAACCGCATCGATCTGGTCGCCGACCGCCGCACCTACAAGCCGGGCGACACCGCCCGCATCATGATCCAGTCGCCATGGGAGCAGGCCCGTGCACTCGTCACCACCGAGCGGGAGGGCATCCGCAGCCACCGGCAATTCGTACTGACTTCGACGCAGCAGTCGATCGAGGTCCCGATCGGCGACAGCGACATTCCCAACGTGTTCGTCTCGGTCCTGCTGGTCAAGGGGCGGTCGAAGCCGCTCGGCGAAGCCGACAAGGAGGACGATCCCAGCGACCCGGGCAAGCCGGCCTTCCGCCTCGGCTACGTCGAGCTGGGGGTGGAGGATACAAGCAAGCGGCTGACCGTCGCGCTGGCGGCCAACCGCGTCGAGTATCGTCCCGCCAACCGCGCCACCGTCACCGTCGACGTCGCCGATCGTCAGGGCCGCGGCACGGCCAGCGAAGTGACGCTGTGGGCGGTCGATCACGGCGTCCTCTCGCTGACCGCCTACCGCACACCCGACGTGCTGGGCTCGGTCTACGTCCACAAGGCGCTCGGCGTCCTGACCGAGGACAGCCGGCAGAAGATCGTGTCCCGGCGGGTGATCACTCCGAAGGGGGCCACCGACGGCGGTGGCGGCGGCGTCGAAGGGCTTCCCGGCGGCGTGCGGCAGGACTTCCGCGTCCTGGCGTTCTGGATCGGGTCGGTCACCACCGACGCTCGCGGCCACGCGTCGGTGGACGTGACGCTGCCCGAGTCGCTGACCACCTACCGCATCATGGCGGTCGCGTCCGACCGCGCGTCGCGCTTCGGTTCGGCCGACAGCGAGATCCGGATCAACAAGCCGCTCACGCTCAAGCCGGCCTTCCCGCGCTTTCTCGCGGTCGGCGACAAGGCGGTCTTCGGCGCCGTCGTCACCAGCCAGCTGCCGGCTGCCGGCACCGCGACCGTGACGATCGAGAGCCTTGACCCCGCCGTGCTGCAGTTTGCCGGCACGGCGCCGCAGGAGGTCGAGGTCGGCGCCGGCGGGTCGGTCGAAGCGCGGTTCGAAGCCGCGGGCCGCTCGACCGGGCGGGCCCGTGTCCGGATGACGGCCAGACTCGGCTCGGAGAGCGACGCGTTCGAAGACGTGATCCCGGTCGAGATCCTCGTCTCGCCCGAGACCGTGTCGGCCATCGGCGAGGCCGGAGAGGCGTCGCCGGTCGCCGAAGAGATCCTGAAGATCCCCACCGGAGTGGTGCCCGCCTTCGGCGGCCTGCACGTCGAGCTGGCATCCACGGCGCTGGTCGGCCTCGGCGAAGGGGCGCGCTATCTGGTCGAGTATCCATACGGCTGCGCCGAGCAGCGCGGCTCGCGCGCGCTGGCGCTGCTGCTGTCGGCCGACCTCGGGGAGGCCTTCAGGCTGCCCGGCATCGAGCCGGCGCAGATCCGGTCGGCGGTGCAGTCGGCGCTGCGCGAGCTCGAACGCTTCCAGTGCGACAGCGGCGGCTTCGCCTACTGGCCGGGCGACTGCCGCAGCACGTCGCCCTACCTCACCGCCTATCTGCTGCACGTGTTCAAGGTCGCCGCCGACCTCAAGTACGCGGTCGACAGGCCGATGCTCGACCGCGCCTACGCCTACCTCGAGGAGCAGCTGGCGCAGAAGCCCCCGCTCAACGAATCGTGGCTGCCGTCCTACACGGCGTGGCAGGCCTTCGCGGTCAAGGTGCTGGTTGAAGCCGGGCGCAAGCAGGACTCGAACCTGACGCGTCTCTACGGCTATCGCGAGCGGATGCCGGTCTTCGCGCTGGCCTACCTGCTCGACGCCCTGGTCGCTGTGGGCGAGCGCACTGGGGCGCGGGCGGCCGATCTGCGGCGGCGCATCGACAACGCCATCCTGCCTGAAGCCGCCACGGCTCATGTCGAGGAGAACAGCGACCCGTATCTGCTCTGGTTCTGGAGCTCGAACGTGCGCTCGTCGGCCATCGTGCTGAACTCGCTGGCCGCTTCGGGAGCCGCCGATACCCGCTCGCGTGGCCTCGTCGCCTGGCTGCTGGCGGCGCGCACCGGCGGGCGGTGGAGCAACACGCAGGAGAACGCCCTGGCGCTGGAATCGCTGGTGTCCTACTACCGCCGGTTCGAATCGACGCCGCCCGATTTCAGCGCCACCGTCACGCTGGCGGGCGCTTCGCTCGCCTCGGCGGAGTTCCGCGGCCGAAGCACGGCGGCCACCGCGGTGGACGTACCGATGGCGCGCGTTCTCGCATCGGCGCCGGCCGGGACCGACCAGACGCTGTCGCTGACACGCAGCGGCGAAGGCACGCTGTTTTATTCGGCTCGTCTCCGCTACGCCGTCGATCGCCTCTACCAGCAGGGCCTGGACCAGGGCATCCGCGTCGAGCGCGCCTACGCTCCGTACATCGAGAAAGGGACGCGTCCGGCCCAGACGTCGTTCAAGGCCGGCGACCTGATCCGCGTCACGCTGACCCTGCAGCTGACCAAGGAGCGGCGCTTCGTCGCCGTGACCGATCCCCTGCCCGCCGGCTTCGAGCCGGTCGAGTCCTGGTTCGCTTCATCGGCCGCCGGCCTGTCGCGTGCCCAGAACGAGCAGACGGACGACGACGGCGACGACTGGTCACAATGGTGGCGGCGCGGCGGCTTCGACCACGTCGAACGGCATGACGACCGCGTCCAGCTGTTTGCCACCCGGCTGGCCGAGGGCCGCCATACCTTCAGCTACATCGCGCGGGCGACGACGGCGGGGACGTTCCGCACCGCGCCGGCGCATGCCGAAGAGATGTACGAGCCCGAAGTGTTCGGGCGGACCGCGACAGCGGTGGTCGAGGTGAAGAGGTAGGCCGTTCGGAGATGCTCCATGGAGTGAGCGGGGATGGAGCGGGCGTGCTGAGACGTCTACGGCGGGCGCTGACGCGGGACTCGTTCCGGCGCGCGGCGGCTGGCGTGCTGATCGCCGGCGCCGCAGGCCTGGTGTGGCTGCGTTGTGCGCCGGTGCCGGAGGAGCTGCTGCGCGACGTCGACGCGCCGAGCACGGTGGTGGTCGATCGGCAGGGACGCGTCCTCTACGAGGCCTTGTCGGCGGACGGCGTGAGGGTGGCGCCCATCGACGCGGCGGCGATTCCGCCGTCGCTCGAAGCGGCGACCCTGGCGGCGGAGGATCGGCGCTTTTACGGACATCCCGG
>JBDTOB010000061.1:0-10340 GCA_039933435.1 Acidobacteriota bacterium
TGACGAGGACCTGAAACTTTGGGCCTGCCGCGATGTCAGCCAGGAGCCGCGTTTTGCTTCGGAGCTTCGCCAGGTCGGCAGCGCCGCTCACGGCGTCGTCCACGTAGATGTGCTCGTCGGCGACCGTATAGCCATTCGCCTCGGCGAAGCTTCTGGCGTTCTCGACCTGCCGAGCAACGGACTTCCCGTCGTCGGCGACTCCGACCTGCTCCGTAGACTTTCTCGCGTAGATGGCGGCGGCAACGCAGCCCGTGCTCCCGCGTTCCCCGGCTGCTGTCTCTGCGATCTCTTTTATCATCGATCCTCCTCCTGGGTTATTCGTTCTCCGATGTCACGGCAACTCAAACGGGATATCCACGATTCCGCCCATCGCCGCGATCTCGTCGACCTCCACCTGTAGCTGTCGCCGTGCCTCTGTGTGCTCCGCTGGCTCGCCAGCGGGAGCCGGAACGCCGTTGACCACGTCGAGCAATATGCGGGTCAGCGTTTCGGTATCCATCACTCCTCCCTCCTTCGACCTTCGAGGTCCGTCCGCTTGCCCTGTTTGCTCTTGCCTGGGGCTGTGTTCCAGAGCTGACTCCGGCACCACCGGCAGCGGCGAACAGGATTGCTCCGAGGGCGCCAGTGCCTCCCGCAGCGCTTGCAACGGCAGACCGGCAGCTTGACGAAGACGGGTTCCTGCGGCATATGAAGAAGTTTACAGTGACGTCAACTTAGCTTCCAGACCGCGTTTTCACCCGTAAGCAACTGATTCCACAGGCCCCGTTTCCCGTATGGACAAGTCCCCAGCCGGACTTGCCCAAACCGGCTGCCCTGCGCGAGTCGAGCCGTGCGAGGCGGGCTGGGCCAGAGCCTAGGTCCTGACCGAGCCAGAAGCCACGCCCTGCTCGCCTCAGGCAGCCGGAGCTGGGGTTTTGGCGACGAACCTGATCTTGCCCGGATGTATCCGGCTCTGAAATGACTTCCAGACCGCCCCGCAGGCTCGGCAGCGATGGCGACGGCGCCGGTAGCCCTGGCATCGGCGGCTCCCGATGACCTGACCGCGGAGTCCGCAGACGCATGTTTCTGGATCTTGGAGCTTCAGTCGCACTGTTGATAACAGGCTCCGATGGACCGAAAAGAGTGGGCGGTCAGGCTTCCAAGTGACAGCGAACGCCTCAGCCGAGGCGCGGGGGGCCGTCTTGAAAGCCTGTCGGATCGCTGCCGCCCGCAACGATGGTCGCAATGTGGCCCCCCTATTCCCTAGCCCGCAGCGACGGGCTCAAGCTCCCGCACGAGGATAGCCATCGCGTCGGATCGCTCGCGACGTAGATCCTCGATGACGGCCTGAAGCTGCTGCATCCCGCCGCGCCCTTCGAAGACGTGCGCGGATCCCGGCGCCGGTCCCACGCCGATGGTAGCCAGGCGTCGGACGAGGTCGTCGGGAATACCGGCGAACGACGGGGAGACTTGCTCAGGCCCGCGGCGAATCACGACCGATTCCGCCGCGAGTAGATCAACCTGTCGCGTCAGCGTTCGGCGCTCAGTCTCATCGCGAGAGCGTTCGAGCCTCTCGACGGCGTCGGCGTGCTCGGCCTCGATCTCCACCTGCACCCGGCGAAGGGCGGCGATGAACATCTCAGGGTCTGTGAGTTGCTGCTCGGCGTTCTCCAGCTTCTGGTTCGCGGCCCAGCACGAGACGTATCGAGCTCGAAGCGCACGTGCCGTCTCTGCCGCGCGCCGATGTTCGAACGGCGACCGTGGGACCTCGTCAAGCTCGCGTGCTGCGGCAGTCGCCTGCTCCTCCAACCCCTTGATACCGGCCTCCCGCTCTTGCGGCGTCATCGTTCGACTCCCTGGCGGCCGGCCAAGGCGATCCGGTAACCATCGAGCGGCGTTGCCCGTTCGGCTGCGAGTCGCACCGCTGAGTGCTTCACACGGCCAGCGGCGTAGGCATCCGGCGGATCATCATCCTCGCCGGCGAACGCCTCCCGTCGCGCGGGTTCACAGGCTGGACAGTCCGCCCGCAGCTCCGCATGATCACACGCCCGTTGCCGCAAGTCGCCGATGAGCCGAAATTGTGCGTCCGTCATTGTGTTAGCTCCATTCCTATCCAAACAGTCGGCGCATGATTGCGCCGGCTGCGCTAGCCTCACCGGAGGCTCGCATGTTCTCCAACATCTCTGTCGTGGCTCGACGTTCGGCCAGGGCAGTTTCAAACGGGACCGCTCCAGAGAGAATCGCCTCGGCATGCTGATCTCCGCGGCTGTGCGTCGGGATGCCGTGGACGCGATAGACCCCAACGGCCTCCCATAGCTGTTCATCGAGCAGCAGAGGCTTCGAGGTGACCAGCGCCGGCTGCTCGACCTCCTGCTCCGGCTCCTCCTCCGGCTGCTCCGGCTGCTGCTCCGGCTCCTGAGCGGCCTCGTCGTCCTCCTCTGCCACGGCCGAGAGCGCGCGGTAGACCGCCGCCTCATGGCTCTTGAGCACCGTGATTTCCATCGGCGTGATCAAGCGGCGAGGTCGAGCGCGCCAGCGGTCTTCGTGCAGTTCGAACCGCACGCCGCGAGCGTCGAGGCTTTCGAGCAGCGCCTTAATCTCTCGGTCCATCACAGTTCCAACCACTCGCTTTCTGCCTCGGCCTGGACCGGTGCAATCTGCGGCTGCGCTGCCTCGACCTCGACGTCCAGCACGCCGCTTGGTAACCGACGTTTCATCGCCAGCGCGAAGCGTCGGCGGGCGTCCACGTCGGTAATCACGGCGTTCAGTTCCGAGCGGACAACTCGCATCAAGGCGGTGACATCTGCGACGGTGTAGCCGTCTGCCGCGCCGACGCCCGTCCGGTCATAGACCTCTGTCGCTGCTCTCAAAGCGAGGCGTAGGTCTGACTTCTGCCGCAGGCACTTCGCCGTGACGCCGATTGCGAGCAGCTGAAGGTCCTGCAGCCGCTGCTCGGCGCTGCGCTTCGCCTGCGGACTGCGACCTCCGTGCGTCCCACAGACCCGCTGCCCCTTCATCGGCCGCTTCTTGCACTGCCCTCCGTGGCCGGTAGTGCGAGCGTGGCAGCGATGGCTATCCAAGGGTGCCCCCGTCCAAGGGTCCGCGTCCCCGACCGGACTTGTCCATAGCCGCGGCGTCAGCCCTGAAACGCTGGAAGATCGCCTCTCCGAGAATCCGGCCAAGCTCCTCGGCCAGTTCATCCGACACCTCAGGAATGGGCTCCCGAGCCGCAGGCGCACGCCAGTTGAGGACCCGGGCCGGTGGCAGGGTCTGCGGCTCCTCGTCGTCCTCGACGAACCAGAAGGCTGTCTGCGGCATGCTAGGCTCCGTGCCGCCTGCTCTTCCGCGCGCAGGACGGTCGGCAGTGACGTGTCGCTGATCCGGTCGGCCGGAAATACCTGCCGCACGACGGGCAGCGCCGAGCCTGCGTCACCGGCTGCGCGTTCACCTGAGCGCCCCCTTGCCCTGCTCGACCGCGTGCAGCCGGTCACGCCCAGAGGGCGTCAGGCAACCGCGGCATACGTAGCCGAGGACCTCACGGCCGCACCGCATCGCCCAGGCAGCCAGCCCGAGGCGGAAGGTCCTCGCGCACAGTAAGCACCGACTGTCGAGGCCCGCCCTCAGGCGATCGACCTCGATGCCCATCGTCGTCGCGTCGGTATTCATTCCTGCTCCTCCTCCTGCTCGCAGTCCTCGAGGACGCCGCCCGCCTCGAAGGGTTCACCGTATGTCTTGACGGCCGCGTCGCTGTCATAGGCGTCGAAGGTCCGGCTAGCCATCACGCTCCGCTCCAGCCTGACGCGCAGCTCTCCGGTCTTCTTGTCGATGCGCTCGGCCCTGCGTTGGAAGACGACGATCGAGTGTCCGACCCACGTGTCCGTGTCGTCTCCGAAGATGGCAGCGAGTGTGCGCATCATTCCGACGTTCAAGATCAACTTGACGCCGTCGCTGAACGTGATTACCGGCTTCGCCTCGCGGGTTCCAGTGAACCTGTTCCGAATAGTTTCTTCACCGACCGAGGCGATCAGGTTCTCGTAACGACCGCCCCGCCGTTCCAACTCGGGATTCGTCAGCCAAGTGCGCATGAAGTCACGAATGTTCATCGTCGTCTACTCCGAGCGGCCTTCAAGGACGGCGAGCGCCGCCTTGATGCCACGGCGAATGAGCGCCGAGACGCTGACGCCTTCGGCGAGCGCGCACGCGCTCAACGCGTCACTCATCGCGACAGGGACCTGCGCCGTCAAGAGGACCTTGTCCTCACGCGGCCGTGAACGCGGACGTCCCGCCATCGACCCCTCCAAAAACGAGACACGCGCAAACACTGCGCGCAGCTCGACGAAGTTCCGACTGCTCCTGCTCTTGCTTTTTACTGCCCGGGGGTAGGGGGCGCTCGATGGCGCCTCCGGGCTCTTTCGGCTCGATGGCCGCGAACGGACGAACGGCGCGTCTTAAGTGCGCCGTGCCTTGCGAGATAAATAATAGACCCCGTGCGCGAGTTTGTAAATAGCCTTCGTCGCAGAAATCGCGACTCGTTCTTAAAGATCCCTACTCGCCGAATCAATTAGTCCTCTCCTCTCCTCTCCTCTCCTCTCCTCTGCCGTCTGAAAGGAACGGACCGAGCGAAGATCAACGGCTCTATCGAGCACGGGCCAAGGCGAGAAGGAATTACTTGACCTCCGTGGTGGGCGGCCCCACAATAAATGTGTTCTCTGGATCTCCCTATTCCCGGGTTTACGCCGCCCGGTGCAACGGCGCAAGGAAGACCTATGGAACACCTGTCCCGCCGTCTCACTGCTTGGAAAATCCTCATCATTGAAGTCGGCCTGTTCGTCGTGTTCCTTCTCACTTTTGGCGAGTTCCTCGTAAAAAAGGTGTGGGTGGTGATCGGTCCGCTGTTGCCCTGAATGCGGCGCTGGCCCAGGCTGCTTGAACGCCCAAACAAAAGCAGCAGAGCGGAAGGTAACAACACAGATGGCAATCGCCGTAACCGTGTTCGCGGTCCTAGTCTTCGGCGGCGGAATCCTCGTAACCAAGATCGGTCTGTTCAAGGCGCTCGCCGAGGCCTGGAGCGGTATGTTTAAGGCGTTCGCCGATCTCAGGAAGAAGCCGCGCGCAGACGACCGTAAGTGAATCTCAGCGAAACTGGACCACTACCCGGCAGGCCGGTAGGGACAGTTATGTCGACTCGAGGCGCGACTTCTCGGCAGTTGGAGGGGTCAGGACTCGGGAAACGAGGCGGGCACGCCCTCGGCTGTCGAGCGTGCCCGAGCGAGGGTCAAGGCCGGCTTCTGGGCCGATTCGCGCGAATGCAGTTCTCTCAGCTAACGGGCACCGCTCCGGGCCGGTGGGCGCGTCTTGACCTCTATTCTGTGCTCCGTGTCTCGGGCCACGTCACGTCCGGCGACTTCGTAGGGCGGCTCGCCTTCGAGTCGCTCAGTGGATTGCGAGCCGCGCGTGGACCGACCCATGTCGGCCGCTATCAGTATCCAGGCGCACACGCACGCAGCTAGCATTCCGATGAGCACAACTATCGGAAGGTCAACCTGCGGTGTTTGGACGATGACGGCGAAAACTGTATTTTCAGTTTGGAGAAGCACCAATGAATTAACCCCTTGGCCTGCGGTAGCCCCCACGCAGTGCCAAAGGTGTGCCGGATCGCCCGGAATTGCGCCAACACCGAAAATGGAGCGGTATGGTCGCACTCAGGCTGCCTTGCGGATAGCCCCGGCAAGCGGCACCTCCCAATACTCATCTCCGCTGCCCGCTGGGGACGCCATCGCTTGTGGACCGACAATTCCGCTGAAAAAGTTCGCCAGCGTCCCCGGCACCCGGAAGGTGTAGCGCCGGGCGTCCCGGTCCGGCGTGAAGACGATCCGCCCCTCGACGAGCTTCCGCACCATCTGCCGCGCGATCGGCGCGTGCTTGCGGAGCAACCCCTGCCACTCCTCCGCCTTCGTCTGCAGCACCCCTTTGAGGTGGCTCAGACTGACCGGCACGACGCGCGGCCGATCGAGGTCGGCGAGCTCGGCACGGAGCGTCTGGTGGCGCCGTTCCTGATCGCGGATGGCCTGGACCAACGTGGCGACCGCCCCGCCTTCCGCGACGGCCTGTGTCAGATGCGCCAGGGCGGCCTCGGCCTGTCCTAGCGCGACCGCGATCGCATGTCGGCGCGCGGCTGGGTCTTCGGGCGGTAACGCGACGCGCGCGGCGGCTCGCGCGATGGCCGCTTCAAGGATGGCCGGGTCGAGCAGCTTCCGCTCGAGCGCGCTCAGCACGGCATCATCCGCATCCGCGAGCCGCATTTCCATCGAGTTGGCGCAGACGGTTTTGCCCCGGTGATGAAAGGACGAGCAGGCGTAGAAGTAGGCGCGTCGGCTGCCGTGCTGCCGGCTGCGGACGATCATGGTCCCACCGCAGATCCCACAGCGCGATAGCCCGGTGAGGAGATACTTGGACTCATGGCCGTCGACCGGCCGGCCCCACAGGTGCCCGTGGGTGCCACGGAGATAGGTCTGGCGAGTGTGCTCGAGCCGGCCGTGCGCCGCCTGCCATTGCCCCTCCGTCACCACGCGCAGCTCGGGCGCGTCGATCGTGATCCAGTCGGCGGCGGCCTTGACCGTCCGGCGTTCCAGCCCCCAGGCGTTCCGCTTCCGCGTCTTGTTCCACACGATCACCCCGCGATAGAGCGGCCGATACAACACCTCGCGGATCGTTGTCGAGACCCACGCGCACGGGCGGCCTTGCTGCGCGCGGGGCGCCGGGACGCCGTCAGCGTTGAGCGCCTTCGCAATGGTGCGGAGGCCCTGGCCGGCCGCGCAGGACTCGAAGATGCGCCCGATGACCGCCGCTTCCGCCTCCAGGATGCGCCGGGTGACGTGTTGGCGGCGGCCTTCCGCATCGCAGATCTCGACGTTCTCATACCCGAAGACGCGCCCGCCGGTGACGTGGCCCGCCCGCGCTTTTCGCAGCATCGCGTCATAGGTGCGCTGTCGAGCCTTCTCGCGTTCCATCTCGTCGGCCATGCCCTGGAGCGCGAGCATTGCCTTTTCCATCGGACTATCGAGCGTGCGCTGCCGATTGTCGAGGTAGCACCAGACTTGCACGCCCGACGTCACGAGTTGCTTGAGCGCATAGGACGTTTCGATCTGCTCGCGGCCCAGGCGCGACTCCTCGGAGATGACGAGCGCCTGGAACGGCGGCCGGGGCTTCAGCGCGTTCATCAGCCGGAGGAAGCCCGCACGCTTCGCAAACTCGGCGCCGGAGATCCCGTCGTCGATGTAGACGCAGGCGTCGTCCACCGTCCAGCCCTTGCGGATGGCGAAGGCTGTCGCGTGCTCGATCTGGCGGGTCACGGAGCGCGCCTCGTCGGCGACGCCCGATTGTTCGGTGCTCTTGCGAGCGTAGATGGCGGCAATCATTGGACTCCTTCAGGGTTGCGGCAACGTGGGATGGCCCGGCAGGAAGGTGCTCTTGGCGGTCTCCACGACGAGGAACTTCAGCACTTCGAACGACACGCTGCCGCCCTTCGCGACGACGATGCTCTTTACCTTGCTCCAAACCGTCTCGTTGCGAACGTTGGCCAGAAACTCGTGGCCCTCCCAGGTGATGCGACCGGCAAGGGCGGTCGGACTCGCCGAACCGAACGTAGTCTGGGGCTCCACCTCAACCAGGCCGGCTTCACCCATGATCGTCAGGTGATAGCCGACCACTTCCTCGGTGTATCCGGCAACCTCGAAGGGGCTGGGCGCGAAGCCGTGCTCGTGATCTTCCATCACCATCAGAATCTGCCGCACGAGGTCCATGTCACGCTTCATTGGGATGCTCCACCGATGGTTCCTTCACCGAGCGCAAAAGCCTGCAACCGCCAACGTCAACGCTACGACCCACGCGACGACAATCCAGCGGCCCACTCGACTGGTCGGGCTCACGACGTCGGACTGAAGCAGGACGTCAGCCGGCGATCGATGCGCGATGGGATGCGACATAATCGGGGCTGAGTGAGTCGCCAAGGCCGGAGGCCGCGAACTTTCAGCCGACGACGTCTCTACGCGACGAAGAGTCGAGATCACGACGGGCAGCGTATATCCCTCGGCCGCTGTCAGCAGCTTCTTGACCGTGGCTTCAACGTCCGCACCTCCGTCCAGCAGCGGCGCCATCTGCTTCGCAAGCTCACGAGGCACGTAACCCAACTCAATCCCGCCCTGCGTGAGGACGAGAATCGCGTTGCCGTCGTGCGGGTTATCAGGCTCGCGCTCGAGCACTACGGCCTCGCCGACATCGAGACTCGCGCAACCGTCCCGACGCTCCGCAGACCGAACCGCACCCATTACCATGAAATCCCCTCGGTGCAGGGGCTTCGCGAGCTCCCGCGCCTGCATGCGTGCGGCGCGTGCCTGCGTTCGCCCGGCGTCACGCTTCGCGGCGACCTCCTGGCGTCTTGCCGCGCGGTGCTCCTTCCGTTTCAGGGCGGCGGCAGCCCGCACGTCCGGCGGCAACACGCGCTCGATCGCGAGCGCCAAGCGATCGAGTTCCTCCTCAGTGCTCTCCCCGTCTTCCGAAATGGTTTCCACGACGCCGTGGAGGAACGCACAGGCGGGGAAATCGACACCGCGATCGACCTCGAGCCACGCGCGCAGCTGCGTCATCTCGTCCGATGTGACGTGGCCGTCCGCAGACAATTCGGTCAACAGCGCGATCAGCTCGCGGCCTGCGGGCGTGCCGCGATCCGCCTTTGAAAGCGTTGCGTGTCGCCGGTCGTGATCCATACCGACAACCTCCTAGTGAACCGCGGCCGTCCGCACGTCGATCGCGTCGAAGGTCGGCCGCGCACGGCGCGACGCCGGCGGATCAGGAAACACGGAGGCGCCCGCCTGCGCCAACACCAACGGCCGCGCCTCGGCGAGCGTCGCGCCCCAGGCGAGCAACCGCCACAGGTTCCGCAACATGACGTCGTAGTCGTTCCCGTCGAGGAGTCTGGGTGCGCGCATCGATGGGCCTCTAAACGCTGTGGGCCACGAAGGCGGGCGGGTCTGCGAGAATAGCGGGCAGCCTGCGAGCCTGGTGAATCAGGTGAACGCGAGTTAGGAGCGTGAGCGGGTGGCTGCCCGCTTACGCTCCGGTTTTGCCTTGTCGATCCGTTTCTTCAGACGGTCGTATCTGTCGTGCGCGCGTGCGAGCTCCCGCTGCGTGTGCGCCAATTGATGCGTGAGCGCGATGATGGCGCCCACCCATTTGGGGATCGGCAGCTCACCGCGTTCCCACCGAGCTACGGTGTTACTCGCCACGCCGAGTTCCTCGGCGAGCTCGCTTTGCGTCCTGAAGCCAGGACCGCCGCCAGCGAGCCGTTCCTCGCGAAGTGCCTTCGCTCTCACCGTTGTAACTATACGACGCGTATGGCGCCCCGATCAACGTCCGTTTTCGTCATCGCTCAGGCGGCGTCGACGGCGAGCGCACCGATCGACGGCGTGTGTGTCGCGGTCCGTCGTTTCTCAAGGAGCACAGCGACGCTGTCGTAGTGGTTTTTTGTCGGCTTCTGCTGCCGCGCGAGGCGCACCGCCCGGCCGACCGCCGCGCTGAGGCTCCCGGCAACTTCGCCGCGGATCGTTTCCGGCGGTTGCGTGTCCGACTCGAAGGTGACGACAAAGGCCCAGGCGGACGGCATACGGAGAATCCTTTCTGAGGTCAGAATCCGCCACGCAGACGCTCCGGAGCGTCTGCAGCGCCTCGGGCGCGTCTTGCCGGAGCGCGGCCCGCCAGTCCGGTAACAGGGCCTCTAGCTCCGCCGCGACCGCCGCCGGGGTGAGCGTCGGGGCCGTGCGATTGATACGCGCGAGCTCGCGATCGAGGCGGGCTTCGGTCTCGTTTGCTTCGTCGATCAGCGGGAGCACGGTCTCGAGCCATGCCTTGAGCCGGCACGAGCGACGATCGGCTAGAGTTATACGGAGGCTCTTGTGGATGACCGGCCCCCTCCGCTCGTTCGTCCGCTCGTCCCAAAGACTGAGCGTCAGATCCTTGCACGCTCACTAGCTGCTGAGTTGTCATTCGTGCGAGCGTTTGTCACCCTCGCACTTCCGATCGCGGTCGGTAGCTGGAACCTGACGCTCGGACTACTCCTCGCAATTCCATGCATCGCTTATCTGTGCTGGCAAGTCGCTCAGTCGTGGCGCAGGTTCGTGCGCGGACACAACGACGCCTAGCGTTGGAGTGCCGACCCCTGCCGACGCAAGTCGCCCGTGCACTTAAGCGGCCCAAGGTGCGACGATCGGCGCCAGGGTCGAGTGTCAGGCCGTCCGGAGAAACCCACACGTCTAAAGAGAAACTCGTTCGCGTTAAGTTAACGCTTCAATGTTAAGCGGCCTTTA
>JBDTOB010000062.1:0-10254 GCA_039933435.1 Acidobacteriota bacterium
GGGACGCGGGTCATCGACCATGTCGAGTTCCTGCCGCGGCTGGCGCTGTTCACCAGAGGATTCGTGCGGCGGGACGTCGAGCGCATCTTCGCGTATCGCCAGGAGACGCTGGCGCAGCTGTTGCCCCGGCCGGACGAGCCGCTCGCGGCTCGCTAGGAAACGGGCGTCCGGATGAGGAGATCCAGTTCCCGCACATCGACCGGCTTGACGAGGTGGGCGTCGAACCCGGCCTCGCTCGATTTCTGACGGTCGCTCACCTGCCCGTAGCCGGTGATGGCGACCAGCCGCAGCGCCGGCCGCGGCCGCTGGGCGCGCAGCCGCCGCGCCAGCTCGAACCCGTCCATCATCGGCAGGCCGAGGTCGAGCAGCGCGATGTCCGGCTCGAAGCGTGACGCCGTCTCGAGGCCGGAGGGGCCGTCGAACGCCACCGCGACGACGTGGCCGAGGGCGCGGAGCGAGTCGGCGAGCAGTTCCGCGGCGTCGCGATTGTCGTCCACGACCAGCACGCGAAGTCCTTCGGAGGCGCCCTCAGCGTCCCGCTCCACCGCTGGCTCCGCTGCCAGCTCCGCAGGCGCATCCGGCAGCTCCACGGTGAAGGTGGCGCCGCCGCCGGCGCCCGGGCTCGCGGCCGTGACGCTGCCGCCGTGCGCTGACACCAGGCTGCGAACGATGGCGAGGCCGAGGCCGAGCCCTCCTTCGGAGCGGTCGATACCCTGACGCTCCTGCATGAAGAGATCGAAGACCCGCGGCAGCATCTCCGGCGCGATGCCGATGCCGTTGTCGGTCACCACCAGCCGCACCCGGCCGTCGCCCGCGCTGCCGCTGACGTCGATGGTGCCGCCGTTCTCGGTGTACTTCGCGGCGTTGGTCAGCAGGTTGGCAAACACCTGCGCGAGCCGCGCCGGGTCGCCTTCGACGATCAGGCCGCGCGGCACGTCGACCAGCAGGCGATGGCGCCGCTCCTCGATGGCCGGACCGGTCATCTCCACGGCCTTGGCCACCAGGTCGGCAACATCCAGCCGTTCGCGTTTGAGCTGTACCTTGCCGCTGGTGATGCGCGACACGTCCAGCAGGTCGTCCACCAGCCTGACCACGTGCCTGACCTGGCGCTCGATCACCGCGCGCTCGCGCTCCGCGCCGCTGACGCCGCGGAGGCGCATCAGCTGCAGGGCGGTCAGGATCGGCGACAGCGGGTTGCGCAGCTCGTGCCCGAGCATTGCCAGGAACTCGTCTTTGGCTCGGCTCGCCGCCTCCGCCTGCCGCCGCGCGGTGGCCAGCTCGGTGACCTCGAAGCAGACGACGGCTATCCCGGTTGCGGCACCCTGTTCGAGGAGCGGCTGGTAGACGAAGTCGAAGAAGGCTTCGTCCGGCTCCTCGCCGCCGCGGTCCACGAACAGCCGGACGGAACGCCCGATGAAAGCCTTTGCCGTGGTCAGGACGTTGTCGAGCAGCTCGTAAATCCCCTGGCCGGCAAGCTCCGGCAGCGCCTGACGGATCGGCAGCCCCTCGATCCTGCGATGCCCTACCAGCGCCAGGTAGGCGTCGTTGGCGAACTCGAAGGCGTGCAGTGGACCGCGCAGGATAGCGACACCGACCGGGGCGTTCTGGAAGACGCTGGCGAGCCGAAGGGCATGGGCTTCTTCAACGAAGCGCACCTTGGCCCGCACCAGCTGCGCCTGCACCCGGGCGATCAGCTCCCGGGCCGAAAAGGGCTTCACCAGGTAGTCGTCGGCTCCGGCCTGCAGGGCCTCGATCCGGGCCTCCTCTCCGGCCCGGGCCGAGAGCAGCAGCACCGGCACGCCGCGCGTCTCCTCCGCGGCGCGCAGCTGCCGCAGCAGGGCGAAACCATCGAGGCCCGGCATCATCACGTCCGAGATGACCAGATCGGGGCGGTTCCGTCGGGCGGCCGCCAGCGCCTCCCGGCCGTCGCCGACCGCGTCCACCGTCCAGCGGTCGCCCAGCAGACGGGTGATGTAGTCGCGCATGTCGGCGTTGTCGTCGGCGACCAGCACCCTGACCGAGAGCGGATCCGATGGCTCGGCCTCCGGCGGCGGCGTCCGCGGGGCCGTCAGCGCGTCCCGATCGGTTGGCAGCCAGCGCAGTGCTTCCTCGACAAACGGCGTCGCCCCGGTCTTGGTGGTCGGCGTCAGTCCGCGCGCGGCGGCGACGGAGTCTGCCGGCAGGTGCGCCATCCCGGTGGGGATGGTCACGGTGAAGGTCGTGCCCTGGTCGACGACGCTCTCCACCGCAATGGCGCCGCCATGCATGCCAATCAGCTCGCGCACCAGCGCCAGCCCGATACCGGATCCTTCATGCGTGCGCGCCCGGGTGCGCTCGACGCGGTGGAACCGTTCGAAGACGCGAGGCAGGTCGCCTGGCGGAATGCCGACGCCGGTGTCGCGCACCTGCAGTTCGACGTGCGGCCCGCGCCATCCCAGAGTGACGGTGATCGATCCCGTAAAAGTGAACTTGAAGGCATTGGAGACCAGGTTGAGGATGATCTTCTCCCACATGTCCCGGTCGACGTAGACCGGCGCCGGCAGCGGCCGACAGTCCACCACCAGCTGCAGGCCGGCGCGCTCGGTCGCGGACCGGAACGCGCTCACCAGATCGGCCGTCACCGTGGCGAGATCGGTCGGCTCGAACGCCGCCTGCACCCGGCCGGCTTCAATCCGCGAGAAGTCGAGCAGGGTGTTCACCAGCTTGAGCAGCCGCTGACCGTTCCGATACACGGTAGCGAGGTCTTCGTCGCGGAGGGCGTGCTCCTGCGAGGCGAGCGCTTCCTCCGTCGGCCCGAGCAGGAGCGTCAGCGGGGTGCGGAACTCGTGGCTGACGTTGTTGAAGAAGGCGGTCTTGGCGCGGTCGATCTCGGCCAGCGCCGCCGCTCTCGCCTGCGCCTCCTCCAGCGCCCGCGCGCTCGCGATCGCGTTGCCGAGCTGCGAGGCGACCATCGAAAGGAAGTCCTGATACGGCTCGTCGAGGATCAACTGGGGGCTCAGGGCCGCCACCAGCACGCCGGTCGGCTCTTCCTCCCCCTGCTGCACGATCGGCAGCACCACCGCACGCGTGGGCGCCGGCTGGCCAGCGGCGGCGAGCTGATGAGCGGGCCCGGCGAGGTTGACGACGCACCGCTCCCGCGACTCCGCCACCGCCCACACCGGCCACACCGCCTCGGCGTCGTCGATAGCGATCCGCTGCTGGGCTTCGAACGCCGCACCGGGCGCGGCCGCGGCCTCGAGCCGCGCCTCGCGGTGATCCCGGTCGAGGAGATACACCAGCGCAAACGGCAGGTCGACTGGATTCTCGGCCAGCGCCGCGGCGGCCATCCGGCACGCCTCCGTCACCGTCCGCGCCGCGCGGGTGCGCGCGGCCAGCAGCTGCGAGGTCTTCAGCCGGCGCTCCCCGAGGACCCGCTGCGTCGTCTCGGTCACCGTCACCAGCACGCCGCCGACGTCGCCGCTCTCCTGCCGGATGGGGCTGTAGGAAAAGATGAAGTAACACTCCTCGGTGAAGCCGTGGCGGTCGAGCGGCAGAAGAAAATCGACCACCGTCGTCGGGGTGCCGTCCATGACCGCCTCGAACATCGGCCCGATGATGTCCCAGATCTCCGCGAACGTGTCCCGCGTGCTCAGCCCCATCGCCCGCGGATGCTTGGTCGAGCCGAGAATCGGACGGTAGCCGTCGTTGTAGAACTGGGTGAACTCGCGCCCCCAGGCGATGTACATCGGGAACCCGGTCTCGAGCAGGATGCTGAGCGCGGTGCGCAGGCTCTGGGGCCACACCGACACCGGCCCGACGGCCGTGGCCGACCAGTCGATGGTGCGCATCAGGGCCCCCATCTCCCCTCCGCCGCGCAGCACACTCAGCAGATCGTCATTCATGATTGGCATCCGGGATGGCGCGTCGGCAGCTGCGGTAATACTACCGAAGAGCGGGTTTGTTCGCCTGGGACGGGCCGAGCCGGAACGCGGCGTTGCGGATCCCGAATCGTTGCGATAACGTACTGTCTGGCAACAGCTCCCCGGACGTGTCAACGATCCGGCAGTGAACATGATCCGCGCCTGACCGGCGCGCTGAAGGGAAATGATGGCGCAGCGCATTCTGCTTCCGGCTCTCCTGATCCTTGGCCTGATCCCGGTGTCCGCGGCGCGGATGCCGCAGGACGTGGACAAGGGGTTCACGCGGCTCTTCAACGGCACGGATCTGACGGGGTGGGTCTACGGCCGCCGCGGTGACGCCGAGAACAAGTCAGGCAAGGGCTACCAGGTCGAGAACGGCGTCCTCTTCTCCACCAAGGAAGACGGCGGCAACCTGTATACCGAAAAGGAATACGGCGACTTCGCGTTCCGCTTCGAGTTCCGGCTGACCGAGAACGCCAACAACGGGATTGGCATCCGGGCGCCGCTCAGCGGCGACGCGGCCTACGTCGGCATGGAGATTCAGGTGCTCGACGACGGCGGCTCCCAGTACAAGACGCTGGACCCGGGGCAGTACCACGGCTCGATTTACCAGGTGGTGCCGGCAAAGCGGGGTTTCCAGAAGCCGGTCGGCCAGTGGAATACCGAGGAGATCGTCGCCAGGGGGCGGCACATCACCATCACCCTCAACGGCACCAAGATCGTCGATGCGAATCTGGACGACGTCAAGGACGAGGCGGTGCTGGCCAAGCACCGCGATCTGAGCAAGCCTGAAGGCTCGCGCGGCATCGCCAACACCAAGGGGCACATCGGCTTCCTCGGCCACGGTGCCCGCGTTGAGTTCCGGAATATCCGGGTTCGCGAGCTTTAGAGGCCGGCCGGGAGGCCGGCACACTTCGCTAGGCCTCCCACGACTCCCGCACCTTCCCGGCGCAGCCCGGGCACAGCCCGTGCGTCACCTGGACGGTCTCGTTGACGTAATCGTGTAGAGGATGCCAGCCGCCCTCATCGTCGCGCACCTCGCGGCACCAGGCACAGATCGACAGCAGCCGGCCGGCGTCGCGCAAGTCGGCCAGGGCCCGGCGCAGCTCCAGCTGCGAGACCACGGCGCGGCGCAGCACGCTCAGCGCCAGCCGCTGCTGATCGGTGAGCTGCCGCGGCTGCGTGTCGATCACGCAGAGCGCCCCGAGCGCCTCGCCGTTCGCCATCTGCAGCGGCGCCCCCGCATAAAACCTGATATTGGGATCCTGTAGCACGAGCGGATTGTCGAGGAACCGCGCGTCCCGGGTTGCGTCTTCGACGATCAGCAGCTCGTCCTTGAGGACGGCATGCGCGCAGAAGGAGAAGTCGCGAGGCGTTTCAGCGTTGACCAGGCCGATCTTCGACTTGAACCACTGGCGGGTCTCGTCGACGAATGAAATCGCGGCCATCGGCGTGCCGCAGATCGCCGCGGCCAGCGACGTCAGATCGTCGAAGGCTTGTTCCGCACCGGTATTCATGATCCGGTAGAGCCGCAGGGTGCGGAGGCGTTCGGCTTCGTTGTCCGGAATCGGTGCTTTCACGGGGCTCCAGTGCGCGAATGCGCGAATGCGCGAAAGCAGTTCGTTTCCCGCGGGACTTTTGTCCCTCCTGCGGGCACCAGTCTACCTGCTGACGAAGCAGGTGCGGATGCGGTTGTGGACAATGTGAACGCGAAGGCCGGCTGAGCTGCCTGCGACTGGCCGTCAGTCGAGCATCGCGAGCGGCGCTTCGGCCGGCCCGGAAATCACGCTGCCGTCAGGCCTGAACTTGCTCGTCGCGGACGATCTCCTCGATCCGCGCCATCGCCGCCAGCCCCGCCAGCCCCGCGTCCCACGCCGCCTGGGCATGATCGCGGCCGAAGCGATCGACCAGTTCGGTGAGCCGCATATCGGTCACCATCGTCAGGTGCGCGGAGGTATGACCGGTGTCGATGGCCGCGGCGCGGCCGCGCTCGAGCACCGTGACCGACTTGCCGGCGCGCGCCAGCAGGTAGGCGGCGGTCAGACCGGTGAGCCCGGCGCCGCCGACGACGACGTCGAAGCTGCCGTCGTGGTCCGCCTTCGTGAGCGAAGGCAGTGACGCCGAATCGATCCAGTACGACGAGGTGGCGGGCGAAGTCGTCGATGGCGTGGCCTGAGGCGGCATGCGTGTCTCCCGCTTGACTGGTAGCAAGAGCGCCGCCAAGATGATCCCGTCGGCATGGCGAAACTGCGCGTCGGGAAGCCCGTGTGGCTGGAAGGGACGAAAGGGCGTCCGCGGCGGAGCTACCCGTCGCTGACCGGCGACTGGGACGGCGACGTGGTCATCGTCGGCGCCGGCATGACGGGCAGCGCCACGGCGGCGCTGTTTGCCGGACACGGCATCCGCGTCGCGGTCGTGGACGCCGCCCTCGCGGCGCGCGGCAGCACCGCAGCCAGTACGGCTCTCCTGCTGCGGGAGCCCGACAAGAGCCTGGGCGAGCTCGGCCGGAAATACGGTGGTGCCGCTGCGCGGCGCATCTGGCGCCTCAGCCATGCTGCGGCGCGCGATCTGGTCCGCACCCTCCGCCGCCTCGATATCGACTGCGATCTGGATTCCCGCGACTCGGTCTACTTCACGGTTGGCGCGGACGCGGTGGCGCCGCTGCGCGCCGAGCTGGCGCTTCGTCATCGCGCCGGGTTTCGCGGACAGTGGCTGACGCCCGGCGCCCTCAGGCGGCTGACCGGCATGCCGGCGCGGGGCGGCATCCTGACGCGCGGCAACGCTCAGTTCGATCCGTTCAAAGCCTCGCTCGGACTGCTGCGCGCCGCCGCGGCGCGGGGGGCCGACGTCTTCGAGCGCACCGCGGTCAGCCGCATCGAGACGACCCGATCGGGCGTGCGGGTCGTCACCCCGGGCGGCCGGCTCACGGCGCGCCGGGTGATCGTCGCCACCGGATATGCCGTTCCGCAGTTCGAGCCGCTGGTGGGGCGGTTCGAGATGCGGCACACCTACGTGCTGGCCACCGCACCGCTTTCCGGAGCGCAGCAGCGCGAGCTGGGCTTCGGCACGGTGATGGCGTGGGACACCGAGCGCCCCTACCACTACCTGCGCTGGACGCCCGATCGCCGGCTGCTGATCGGTGGGTGCGATCGCCCGGTGGTTGCGGGCCGCCGCCGCGCCGCCGCGCTGAAGGCCGCCACCGGCGAGCTGCGCGGCTACTTCGAGCGGCTGCTGCCGGCGCTTGCCGATCTACGCGTCGAGCTCGCCTGGGAGGGGTTGTTCGCGGTGACACCTGACAGCCTGCCGTTCATCGGCCCGCACCGCCGCTACCCGCATCATCTGTTCGCGCTCGGCTACGGCGGCAACGGCATGACCTTCGGGTTCCTGGCGGCGCGGCTGCTGCTGGAGCAGTGGCAAGGGAGGGTGTCGGAGGATCACGACCTGTTCGCGTTCGGCCGCGATCTCTGACCTGGCGCCGGCAATCGCTCAGACCGCTTCGTCCACCACCGCGTTGACGGCGTCCAGATCCACCGGCTTGACCAGATGGTGCTGGAAGCCGGCGGCGCGGGTCCGCTGGCGATCCGACTCCTGCCCGTAGCCGGTGACCGCGATCAGGCGGATGCCGCCGAGCTCCGGCAGATCGCGCAGCCTCGCCGCCAGCTCGTAGCCGTCCATCACCGGCAATCCGATATCCAGGAACGCGACTTCCGGCTTGAAGTGACCGGCCATTCGCAGCGCCTCGGGGCCGTCGTGCGCGACGCGGGTATCGTGCCCCTGCGCCGCCAGCACCGCCGCCAGCATCTCGGCGCCGTCCTCGTTGTCGTCGACCACCAGAATGCGCCTCGACGAGCCGGCCGGCGCCGCGGCCGCAGCCGCCGCGGGCGGCGAGGGCTGCCGACCGGCGGCAGGCGCCCACTTCGGCAGCCGGATGGCGAACTCGCTGCCCTGATCGGGGCCCTCGCTCGAGGCCGAGACCGTGCCGCCGTGCCGCTCGACCAGACTCTGGACGATCGTCAGCCCGAGCCCGAGGCCGCCCTGGGCGCGGTCGATCGCCTGGCGCTCCTGCACGAACCGCTCGAAGACGCGCGGCAGCACGTCCGGGGCGATGCCGATCCCGGTATCCCGGACGCGCAGCGTGATCGCGTCCTCCTCCTCGCTCCCGGTCACCGAGATCCGGCCGCCGGGGTTCGTGTATTTCGCGGCGTTGGTCAGCAGGTTGGAGACGACCTGGCCTAGTCGCATCGAATCGGCAAAGACGACGAGGTGGCGTGGCACGCCGACCTCCAGGACGTGCGATCGCTGCTCGAGCAACGGGCTGGCCATCTCGACGGCTCGGGCGACGACCTCTGCCAGCTCGATCGGCTCCTGTTTGAGCTCCACCATGCCGCGCGCGATGCGCGAGACGTCGAGCAGATCGTCGATCAACCGGGTCAGGTGATTGACCTGGCGTTCGATGACCACCTGCTCGCGCGCCGACGACGGGTCGCCGCGCAGCTTCATCAGCTGCAGCGCCGTCAGGATCGGCGACAGCGGGTTGCGCAGCTCGTGCCCCAGCATCGCCAGGAACTCGTCTTTCGCCAGGTTGGCTGCCTCGGCCTGCGCCCGGAGCTCCTGCTCGCGCTGGCGGAGCAGCGCGTTGGCCTCGACCGCCCGCCGTTCGTCTTCGACGTCTGTGTTGGTGCCGAACCAGTGCGTGACGTGCCCCTCGGAGTCGCGGACCGGGTTGACGCGGGTCAGGAACCGCCGGAACTCGCCGCTGCCCGATCGCAGCGGGAACACCATGTCGAACGGCACGCCGAGCTCGATCGACGCCATCCATCGCTGCCGGACCGTCGGCAGCACCTCGGGGTCGTGGACCCGCTCCCACCCCCAGCCCTTCATCTCTTCCGGCGTGGTCCCCGTGTAGGCGTACCACTGGTCGTTGTACCAGTAGAGCAAACCGTCCGGCGTCGCCATCCAGGCGAGGTTGGGGATCGAATTGGCGAGCGCGCGGAAGAGGTGCTCGCTCTCTCTCAGGCTCTGGGTCAGGCGGACCCGTTCGATGGACTCCCAGCAGCGGCTCGTCACCTGCTGCACCAGCTCGACGTCATCCGCCGTCCAGTGACGCGGCGACGCTGTGTGCACCGCCATCGCCGCCACGAACGTGCCCAGTTTCATGATCGGCACGCAGATGGCCCCGCGGATCGAGGTCATCGCGTACGCAGACTGATCGACCTCGGTGATGCGGGGATCGGTTGCGGCGTCGGTGACGACGAAGGGCAGGCCAGCCCGCATCAGCCGCAGGCACTCCTCCCCGAACTGCCGGAAAGTGCAGCGTCCGACGATGCTCCGGACGCCGTCGGTGTAGTTGCCGGTCACCAGGAAGGTGTTCTCGTCGGCATCCATGGTCGCGTAGGCGCAGCGGTTGGCGCCCAGGTGGCGTCCCAGGGCCGAGGCCGCGGTGAAGGTGATTTCCTCAGCGTCCGACAGCGGTCGCACCGCGTCGTCCAGGTCCACGAGGAAGCGGTCCCGTGTCCCGGTTGCGGCCGTACGCGACGGTCCGGACGATCCCGGACGCTGCAGATCCATACGCCTCCACTCGACGTCCGCCCGTCAGACGTCGCTAGAAATAGTGTCGGAGAAAGGAAGAGCAAATCAAGCGCGAGCGGAGCCGCAGCGGTTGTCGGCTCATCCGTTCGCGCCGACCTCGAGCGCGGAGGTGCAATGTGGGCAGCGGCTGGCCTTGCCCGGAATGCGTGAGAGGCAGAACGGGCAGTCGCGGGCGTCGTCTTTCGGCGCCGCCGGGGCCGGCGTCTTCAATTTATTGATCTGCCGGACGAGCATGAAGATGACGAACGCCACGACCAGGAACTCGAGGACCGTGTTGGCGAACTTCCCGTAGTTGACGGTGGCGGCGCCGGCCGCCTGCGCCGCCGCCAGGGACGGGTACTTGACCCCGTTGAGGGCGATGAACAGGTTCGAAAAGTCGAGCCCCCCGATCACCATCCCGATGGGGGGCATGATGACGTCGGCCACGAGCGAGGTGACAATTCGCCCGAACGCCGCGCCGATGATGACCCCGACCGCCAGGTCCAGTACGTTCCCCCGCGCGGCGAACTCCCGGAATTCCTTCCACATTCAGCCCTCCGGGGCAAATTGTACAGGGGTTCGGGGTTCAGGGTTCGGGGTTCGGGGTTCTGGTTCGGGGTTCGGGGTTCGGGGTTCGGGTTCCGGGTTCGGGGTTCCGGGTTCGGGGTTCTGGTTCCGGGTTCCGGGTTCCGGGTTCCGGGTTCCGGGTTTCGAGGTTCGAGGTTCGAGGTTCGCAGGCGGGTCGGGGTTCGAAGTTCGCAGGCGGGTCGGGGTTCGAAGTTCGCAG
>JBDTOB010000063.1:0-10108 GCA_039933435.1 Acidobacteriota bacterium
CGCTGAGCGCGCGCAGGCCGTCGGCCAAGGCCAGCTGGAACGCGTGGCGCCGATCCAGCTGCTGCAGTCGCTGCACGCTGCCGACCGATTGCTCGTGCAGCCGGCTCTGCTCCAGGAGCGCTTCGCAGCGTTCCCGCTCAACCCGCACCCGCTGGGTTGTGTCGATCGCGATCACCGTCACGCCCAGGATATGTCCCGACTCGTCCCGGGCCGGGGTGTAGGTGATGGTGAAGAACCGCGACTCCGGCAGGCCGGAGGGCTCGATGACGTATTCCTGGTCTTCGAAGTGGACCCGTTCGCCATCGTCCTGGACCCGCCGGTAGATCGGTCGATTGAAGGCCCACACCTCCGGCCAGCACTCGCGGGTCGGCTGCCCCAGAGCGACCGGGTGACGCGCCCCCAGGATCGGTGCGTAAGCGTCGTTGTAGACCTGGACCAGCTGCGGACCCCACAGCACGATCATCGGCAGCGGCGAATCCAGCACCGAGCCGACGGCAATGCGCAGGCTCGCCGGCCATTGCGCGATCGCGCCGAGCGGTGTTCTCGACCAGTCGTGGTCGCGCACCCGCGCAGCCATTTCGCCAGGGCTCGGCGGCCACCCCATGGAGAGATCAGTCAGTTGGATTCCGTCCGTTTCAAGAGCGAGCCGAAAACTCTCGTCGTAGCGCGCGAAACTCTTCCTCTGTGACCGTCGGCATTACAGCAGCGTCGCCGAGGGCGGCACCGGAGCGCGGTTCGGCGGACTCCCCGGTCCAGACATATCGCTTTTTGCTGGAGTAATCCAGGACCACGTTGCCGAGATCTCTGCGGATTTCAGGTCCTTTGTTCTTGGGCACGCAAAGGTGAAGCTATGCCGCCACATCGCGCGGCGTCAAGCATCCAATCTGTGTCAGTTTTGTGTGTCGCCGCAGCTTGCGCCGCGCCGTTGTCGCTGCTTTCTTAGGAGAAAGTGGTGACCCTAATTTTCGCCAGTTGGAATTAGCTCGACGGGTGGCTGCGGCAGGTCGAGGCGCTGCGACGGGTGGCGTAAGTTCGGCCCGCAGTGTCGCGACAGGTGATACCACATCTGGTATGATGATTCCTGTGGCTTGGACCGTCGAGACACTGAACGAGACGGTTGACGCCGAACTGGCCGAACTGCCGGCTGACATGCGAGCGCGACTGGTCCGGATTTCGGAGCTGATCACCTCCGTGGGGCTGCCCAACGTGAAAGAGCCTCACGTTCGTCACATTCGCGCACAGCTTTGGGAGATTCGCTTGAAGGGGAAGGCGGGCATTGCGCGGGCACTCTACGTCACCGCGAAGGAGCAGCGCGTCGTGATCTTGAGGGCCTTCGTCAAGAAGACCGAGAAGACGGCGACGGCCGAGATCGACTTGGCGCTGCGACGAGCAAAGGAATTGAAGTCATGACGAAGATCCACGAACTTCACCGGCGCTGGAGCAAGGACGCCGCCTACAAGGCGGCCTACGATGCCCTTGAAGAAGAGTTCGACCTTGCGCGGACGCTTATCGAGGCGCGGACGGCGGCAGGTCTGTCGCAAGCGCAACTGGCGCGGCGCATGAAGACGTCGCAGTCCTACATCGCCAGGATCGAGGGCGGCAAGGTGCGCCCGTCAACGGATGCACTGGAGCGCTTCGCGCAGGCAACGCGGACGCGCTTGCGGATCGTTTTCGAGCCAGCGGTTGCGCCCTAGGTTGTCGCGCGTCCGATTGACCAGCGTCTGGTTCGATTCCCGTTTGCGGTCGGCCATGAGCCGGCCGCAAGTCGTTGTGAACACGAGGGAGATTTGTGGTGAGCCGCGATGGAATCGAACCATCAACCCGCAGATTAAGAGTCTGCTGCTCTGCCAATTGAGCTAGCGGCCCACAGAGGGGAGGCAAAGAACGTCGAGTATATCAGACCCGGCACGCGTTGTCGCGGCCTGAACACATCTCCGCGGGCACGGCGCGGTATCGACCCGGGTCTCGCCAATGGCCTCTGTCTCGAAGCCTCTCGGAACCGGCCGGTGAAAAATTCCTCGAACGCGAGAAACCCATCCGGACCGCCGAATCGCGCGTTTGACAAGCCGCCCGACCCGGCCATAATCGGCATCTTCGCCCCATGAACACGTATCGCATCGCGCTCTACCCGGGAGACGGCATCGGGCCGGAGGTGACCGACGCCGCCGTCGCGGTCCTGGCCGCCCTGCAGCAGAAGGGCAGCGGCTTTCGCCTCGAGTACGAGTGGCTCGACTGGGGGATGACACATTTCGATCGGCACGGCCGCGTCGCCCCGGAGGATTTCCTGACGACGCTCGGCGGCTTCGATGCCATCTTTCTCGGGGCTGTCGGCTGGCCGGCGAGGCTGCCGGACCACGTGACGCTCGCGCCGCTGATCCGCCTGCGCCAGGCCTTCGATCTCTATGCCTGCGTCAGGCCCGCGCGCACCTTTGACGGCGTCCCCGGACCCCTGCGCCGCCTCGAGCCCATCGACCTGGTCGTCGTGCGCGAGAACTCTGAGGGGGAATACGTCGACAACGGGGGGGTGCTGGCCGCCGGCACCCCGCACGAGGTCGCGCTTCAGACCGCCGTGCATACGCGCCGCGGCGTGGAGCGGATTCTCGAGTTCGCCTTCGAGCTCGCGCGCACGCGGCGCCGGCGGCTCGCGATGATCACGAAATCGAACGCGCAGCGGTACGCCTACGTGCTCTGGGATCGCATCCTCGCCGAGATGAGCCCCCGGTTTGCCGACGTCCTGGTGGAGAAGCTCCACATCGATGCCGCGACCCTCGAGCTGGTACGCCGGCCGCACACCTTCGATGTCGTCGTCGGCTCCAACCTGTTCGGCGACATCCTCAGTGACTTGACCGGCGGCATCACCGGCAGCCTGGGTCTGAACCCCTCGGCCAACCTGCGCCCCGATCGCCGCTTTCCGTCGTTGTTCGAACCGGTGCACGGATCCGCGCCGGACATCGCCGGGAAAGGCATCGCGAACCCGACCGGTGCGATCCTCAGCGCCGCGATGATGCTCGAATGGCTCGGGGAGCCGACCGCCGCCGCCCTTGTCCGGAAGGCCGTCGAGAGAGCGCTGGCCGCCGGGCATCGCACGCCAGACCTCGGCGGAACGCTGACGACGTCGGCCATGACCCAGGCGATTGTGAACCATCTCGAATGACGGACGCCGGCGACGCGACACCCCGCGGGCCGGCGCCGCGTCGTCTGCTGTCTCCTCTCGTCTGGCGTGCCGGCGTCCCCGTTCTCGCCGGACTGCTCCTGGCCCTCAGCCCGGCGCCGCCAGGCCTCGCCCCTCACGCGTGGCATTACGCCGCCCTGTTCGCAGCGGTCATCCTCGCGCTCATTACCGAACCGGTGCCGGCGGCCGCCGTCGGCTTGATCGGCGTGACGTTCGCCGGCGCGCTCGGCCTCCCGTTCGGTCCCGCGCAGATGGCGGACCCCGCGTTCAGGTTTCCGGCCGAGGCGCTGCGATGGGCCCTGGCCGGCTTCATCAACAACACGGTCTGGCTGATCTTCGGGGCATTCGTCTTCGCCATGGGCTACGAAAAGACCGGGCTCGGACGCCGCATCGCGCTGGTGCTGGTCAAGCGGCTGGGGGGGCGCACGCTCGGTCTCGGCTATGCCATCGCGCTGTCCGATCTCGCCCTCGCGCCGTTCACGCCGTCGAACACCGCACGCAGCGCCGGGGCTATTTTTCCGGTCATTCGCAGCATCCCCGAGTTGTACGGCTCCCGACCCGGTGATTCATCCCGCCGGATCGGCGCCTACCTCATGTGGGTGGCCTTTGCCTCGACCTGCGTGACGAGTTCGATGTTCGTGACGGCGCTCGCGCCCAACCTGCTCGCGCTCGAACTGGTCCGTCAGGGCACGGGCGTCGAGATTACCTGGACCGAATGGTTCGTGGGGTGCCTGCCCGTCGGCGGGTCGCTGCTGCTCGTCTTGCCCTGGCTCGTCTACAAGGTCTACCCGCCGGAGATCCGGTCGAGCACGGAAGTGCCCCCGTGGGCCGCCGGGGAGCTGGCGAAACTGGGACCCATCACAGCCCGAGAAGGCATCATGGCGGCGCTGGTCGTGCTGGCGCTGGGGCTCTGGATTCTCGGCTCGAGGTGGGTCGATCCGACCATGGTCGCCCTCGTCGCCATCTCGCTGATGCTGATCACGGCGATCGTCTCGTGGGCCGATATCGTGGAAAACGCCCCCGCGTGGAATGTGCTGGTGTGGTTTGCGACGCTTGTGGTGCTCGCCGATGGCCTGAACAAGGTGGGTGTCGTGGACTGGTTCGGCCGGGGCGCCTCGGCGCTGCTGGCCGGCCAGCCACCGATGCTGGTGACGGTGCTGCTGGTCGCGCTGTTCTTTGCGCTGCACTACATGATTGCGGGCCTCGCGGCTCACGCGACCGCGCTGCTGCCGGTCATGATCGCGGCGGGAACGGCCGTCCCCGGTATGCCGGTGCGCCCCTTCGTGCTGCTGCTCGTGTTCTCGCTCGGCCTGATGGGGGTCCTGACCCCCTACGCATGCGGACCCTCGGCCGTGTACTACGCGAGCGGCTACGTGCCGCGCGGGGATTTCTGGAAGTTGGGGCTCCTGTTCGGCCTCATCTTTCTGGGCGTGCTGCTCGTCGTGGGTGTACCGTACCTGATGGCCACCTCCTGAACCCACGCGCCGAGAAGCAGGACGCTGGGATAGCGCGCTAATAGATCTGGCGCGTGGTGGCGACGACCGTTGTCGGCGGCGTCACGCCGGCCGCCAGCATCGTCTCGCGCAGCGCGGCGTCGGTGTCGGGCGACGGCTTGAAGTTTCCGAACCGGTAGCCGGTGGCGATGGCCAGCGGCGTCCAGCCGAACTTGTTCGGACGATTCCAGCGCTCGATGCGTGCGTGCTTCGCGGCGAGAAACTTCACGACCAGCGGGAGGTTCTTGTAGGCGGCGGCGTGCATGGCGGTTTCCCCGTTGTCGTCAACCGCGTTCACATCCGCGCCGAGGTCGAGCGCGACCTGCAGCGCCTCGAGCACCTCACGCTCCGTGCCCGCATCCTCGCCTGGCGATCGGGTCGCGAGACCCGCGGCCGCCATCAGCGGGGTGCTGTGGTCCGCATTCGTCAGTCCCGGATCGGCGCCGAGCGCGGCCAGCGTGCGCATCAGCTCGGCGTCGGCCGTGAGCGCGGCGAGAAAGAACGGCGTCGCGCCGATTTCGTTCAGCCGGGTGTTGTTCAGGTTGGCCTTTTTCGTCATCCGCGCGTTCACCTTGGCGCCGTGTGCCACGAGCGTTTTGACGAGGTCGAGGCTGCCGAGCGAGCCGGAGCCCGGAGGCGCGGGGTCGTTGTCGCCGATGCCGGGGTTGCGGACCGCGGTAATTGCATGGAGGGCCGTGTAGCCCGGCAGGCTGGCGTTCGGGTCCGCGCCGGCGTCGAGCAGGTGCGCCGCGAGCTCGTAATGGGCATTGGTCACAGCCAGCAGCAGCGCGCTGGTGCCGACCGGCGGCAGCCGTCCGCCGTAGCCGCGCTTGCGGCCCGGATCGGCCTGGACGGTGTCGTTGGCGTCTGCGCCAGACGCGAGCAGGACCCGGACGACGTCGAGGCGTCCCTCACGGACGGCGAAGAGCAGCGGCGTCAGGCCGGTGGGCAGACGCGCGGCGACGCTCGCGCCCGCTTCGATCAACATGTTCACCACATCCGCGTGCCCTTCGGCCGCGGCCCACATCAGCGCCGTCTGCCCGCGCCGGGCCTCCTTGCTGTCCACCGCCGCGCCGCTGGACAGCAGCGCCTTGACGGCGTGCAGCGCGCCGCCGCGCGCGGCGGTCATCAGCGGTGTCTCGCCGCCCGGCAGCGCGGCGTTCGGATCCGCGCCGGCCTTCAGCAGCAGGTCCACCATCGCACCACTGGCATTGGTGCAGGCGAGCGACAGCGGGGTGACGCCGTAGCGGCTGGCGGCGTTCGGATTGCCGCCCGCCCGTACGATCAGCGTCGCGATCGGGAGATCGTCGTGGTACGAGGCCCACAGCAGCGCCGTCATCCCGTCCACCTGCGGCGCGTCCACGGCGGCGCGCTGGCCGAGCAACGCGCGGATCGCCGGCCGGTCCATCCGCTCCGTGGCATCCGCCAGCGGCGCGGGCGCGCCGGCCGCCTCGAGGCTTCCCGCAGCGAGCAGCAGGACGATTCCGTGCAGGGCGCACCGCTTCAATCGGGTCATGACGTCAATGCCTCCTTGGTGACTGGAAGCCCGTGTCTCACAGCGACAGCAGCTCGTCGATCGTGCCTTTGCTGTCGGCAAACGCGTCCATGCGCACACCCACACGTTCGAGCAGCGTCAGGTGGAGATTCGCGAGCGGCGTCGGCTCCGCATACTTGATGTGACGCGCCCCCTTGTGCCGGCCGGCCGCGCCGCCGGCGACGAGGATCGGCAGATTGACATGGTCGTGGACGTTCGGATTCCCCATGCCGCTGCCGTAGAGGTAGAGGGAATGGTCCAGCAGCGAGCCGTCGCCTTCCGGAGTCGCCTTGAGCTTCTCCAGAAAGTACGCGAAGAGCGAGACGTGGAAGGCGTTGATCTTCGCCATCCGCGCGACCTTCTCCGGATCGTTGCCGTGGTGCGTGAGGGGATGATGCGGATCGGGCACACCGATCTCCGGATAGGTCCGGTTGCTCGTTTCCCGCGCGAGCTGAAACGTGATGACCCTGGTGACGTCCCCCTGCAGTGCGAGCACCTGCAGGTCGAACATCAGCCGCGCATGGTCCGCGTAGGACGCGGGCACGCCCACCGGCCGGTCGAGATCCGGCAGCTGGCTGTCGGCGGTCTCGGCCTCGGCCTTCTGAATGCGCCGCTCGACCTCGCGGATGGTCTCGAGATACTGGCCTACCCGGTGGCGATCCTCCGGGCCCAGCGCGCTCTGCAGCCGCGTGATGTCGTCGCGGATCCAGTCGAGGAGGCTGGCCCGCTTGCGCAGCGCCGCCTGCCGATCGGCCGCGTTCCCCCCTTCGCCGAACAGGCGTTCGAAGACGATGCGGGGGTGGGCCTCGGCGGGGAGCGGCGTGGTGGGGGAGGACCACGAGAGATTGTTCTGGTAGACGCAGGCGTAGCCGTTGTCGCACTGGCCCACCGTCTGGAGCAGATCCATCGACAGTTCCAGCGACGGCAGCAGCGTCTGACGGCCGATCTGCTGCGCGGCAATCTGATCGACCGTGGTGCCGAGATGGTAGTCCGTGCTCTCGGTCCATTTCGCCGTCGCCGCACTCAGGAACGCGGCGTTGGACGTGGCATGCGTGCCAGGATAGGCGTTCTTCAACTCCAGATTGCTGATGACCGTGAGCTGGTCGACGACCGGCGCCAGCGACTGCAGGGCGGGGGAGAGGGCGGTCAGCGCGCCGTCGCCCGCCGGCGTCCAGCGCGGCAGGTCGCATCCCATCGGCATGTAGACGAACCCCAGACGACGAACCGGCTCGGCCGGGGTGCGCGCCAGCGCGGTCATCGACGGCACCATGGCGTCGAGGAGCGGGAGCGCCAGGCCCGCGCCCACCCCCCGCAGGAACGTGCGACGCGGCAGGGCCTTCCTGGTAATGATCATCGGGACGTCCTCATTTGAAACGGCGGGCTGTTGACGATGCCGAGCACGATCGACGAGATGCGGTAGTTCTGAGGCCGGGATTGTCGCACCACCTCCCGGATCGCGGGGGCGTCATAGTATTCGACTCCGCGCCCCGACGCATAGGTCAGGAGCTTCTCGGCAAACGCGCCGGCGAACAGATCCGGCTGGCGCAGCAGGGCGTCCTCCAGCCCGCGGACGTCGGCGAAGCGGCTGCCGTCGGGGAGCCCGCCGGACGCGTCGATCGGCACGCCGGCCTCCTGATCGCGGCGGCGTCCGACGGCGTCGAACTTCTCGAGCGACAGACCGACCGGGTCCATCAGATTGTGGCACGACGAGCAGGCCGGATTGCGCCGGTGCTCGGCCAGGCGTTCGCGCACCGAGAGGCCGCCGTCGACCGTATTGTCCTTGAGAGCCGGGACGTCCTGCGGGGGCGGCGGGGGAGGGACGCCCAGCAGGTTCTCGAGGATCCACTTGCCGCGCAGGACCGGCGACGTCCGTGTGGCGTAGGAGGTGACCGTCAGGATGCCGCCCTGGCGCAGCAGACCGCCGCGCATGCTGCCCTCGTCCAGCGCCACGCGCCGGAAGCGGCTGCCGTAGACATGCGGCAGGCCGTAGTGCCTGGCCAGCCGCTCGTTCACGAACGTGTAGTTCGCGCGCAGCAGGTCGAGCAGGCTCCGATCCTCCCGCAGCACGCTTCCGACGAAGAGCTCCGTTTCGCGCCGGAAGGCCTGCCGGAGGTTGTCGTCGAAGTCCGGAAACAGCCGCATGTCCGGCGTGATCGCGTCGAGGTTTCGCAGGTGCAGCCACTGGGACGCGAAGTTGGTGACGAGCGCCTCCGACCGCTGGTCCGCCAGCATGCGCCGCACCTGCCGCTCGAGCACGGCCGGGTCGCCGAGCGTCCCCGCCTCAGCCGCGTCGATCAGCTCCGGGTCGGGAATCGTGCTCCACAGAAAGAACGAGAGCCGGGAGGCGAGCTCGAGGTCGGTGACGCGATACGGCGTGCCGGGGGGGAGCCCGGCGGGGTCCTGCTCCAGCCGGAACAGAAATCGCGGGCTGACCAGTACGGCGGCAAGCGCCATCTCGATGCCCGCATCGAAGCCCCCATCCGCCCGCGCTTTCCGGTAGAGCGCGAACGGGCCCTCCGTGTCCGCATCGGTGACCGGACGCCGGTACGCCCGGCGCATCAGCGTCGTCAGGATCCGCCGTGCATAGCGGTCGTCCGCGTCGACACTCTCGGTGCGCGCCGGAAAGATGCGCCGGCGGCTGGGCGTGTCGCCCGGGTCCCCGGCCGCGTACGGACCGACAATCGAGACGGAGTAGACGGCCGGCTGGACCCTGGGGTGACGGTAGGAATTGAAGTGCGCCTGGTAGGGCTGACGCGCCGTCTCCAGGAGCACGGACGGCTTCTTCAGGAAGGCGACCCCGAGGACGTGAGGCCCCGCCTTGACGCGCAGGCGCGTCGCCAGGTGCCTGTCGATGGTGTTCTGCGACGACTGGTCCGGCGAGACACCGGGCTGGAGCGGCTTGACGGTGAAGAGCTGCACACGCTCGCGGTCCAGCAGGAGCTCGAGCTCGTGCGGCTCGCTCAGTCCCTCCACCTGCTCGTCGCGGTCCCGCGTGAGCCGGACCTGGATGTCGTAGTCGCCGTCGAGCGGAAAGGTGTAGGGCACCACGACGCCGCCGCGCGTGCCAATCGGCAGTCCCTCGATGTGTTCTTCCTGGGTGAGGTCGGCCTGCACGCGGATGGTATCGCCGCCGGGCGATCGGCTCGGGCGGCCCACCGCGAGCCGGCTGATTTTCTCCGCCGCCGAGACGTAGCGGTCCAGCAGCGTGGGCGACAGATCCCCGACCGTCACATTGTCGAAGCCGTAGCTGGAGTCGTCTGGCGGCAGCAGCGAGGCGGCATCGACATCGAGCGCGAGCAGATCGCGAATGGCGTTGCGGTACTCCGTGCGGGTCAGGCGGCGGATACCTGCCGTCCGGCCCGGATTCGGGTGAGCCTTCGCCGCTCGATCGAGCGTCGTCTCGAGCGACGCAATGACGCTGTCGTAGGTTGCCGCGTCCGGCCGATCCTTGCCGACCGGCGGCATCTGCCGCGCCCGCAGTTTGCGGACGACTTTTTCCCACACCTCGGGATGCCGCAGCACCGGGTCGGCGGCAATCGTGTCGAGCGCCAGCTCCCCCTTCTTCTTGTCTTCGTCGTGGCAGGAGACGCAGTACTCCTCGACGAGCGCGAGGTGCCTGCCCGGCGCCGCCGGAGCGTTCGGGCGCGGCGCCTGTGCCTGGACGCTGAAGGCAAAACCGGCGGCGGCGAGGAGCCCCGCCAGACCGAACGAGACAGCGGCTCTGCCGTGGTGCGACCCCATCTGGCGCAAATGATACGCGACCTTCGGAACAGATTTACGGGGTGCTACGGGTCTTTATACGGTTCTGCGATGGTTCCACCGGGTTCCATGGGGTTCTACGGGGTTCCGCAGGTGAAGTTCTCTGCTGCATCGGTGCTGCCGGACCCGCGGTAGATGGCCACCTGCGGG